>NZ_NEIQ01000015.1:0-220191 GCF_002112765.1 Pseudomonas sp. B6(2017)
CCCCCCCTCCCGGACCGGCCCGTTCCCTGGTGGAAACGAGCCGGTCCGCGCCGGTCAATGCCAATAGAACATGGCCTTGGCCAGGATCACGATCAACACCATGTGCCCAAGGATGCTGCGGCGGATGCCCAGCGCCCGGGCCTCGCTCAGGCGTCCGCCCAGCAGCCAGAACGCCAGCAGGAGGTAATGGCCGATGATGCTCAGGGCCAGGACGATCTTCAGCCCCAGCAAGCTGGCGAAGGTGCTGCCCAGCGGATGCGCCAGGGCCAGGCCGTGGTGCCAGGCCAGGCCAACGCCGGCGCCATAGAGCAACAGCACCACGCCATGCAGGACCTTGCGCGAGCGCACCGACAGTGCCTGGTCGACCTCGGCCTGGGCCGTGGCCGGCACCTGGCGGCGCACCGCCGGCCAGATGAGCAGCTCGAAGAACAGCGTGCCGATGAATGCGATGGCCGCCAGCAGGTGGATCAACAACAGATAGGGATAGAACATCCTGGACTCTCCCGGACCTTAACCTGGGTGGCCGTCGACCCGTGGCTGCAGCAGCATCGGCCCGTAGCGCCAGGCATACAGGGCGAAGGCCAGGGCCCAGCACGCGCCCGCCAGCCACAACCCGGCCTGGGGCAGCCAGGGCACCAGCAGCACCCGGCAGACACCCGCCAGGTTGATCAGGATAAAAGCCTGGGTCATCCCCGCCGGTGGCTGCAACGGCCGCCCGGTATGCCCGAGACTGACCCGCGCGATCATCGCCAGGATCAACCCGGCCATGGCGCCGATGGTCAGGCAGTGCACCGCCAGGCTCGGGTTCAGCGCCACCCCGCCATGCCACAGGGCCATGCCCAGGCAGGCCAGCGCCAGCCAGGCATAGGCCAGGTGCAGCGACCACAGCAGCGGTACCTGCCACAGGCCGCGATCATGCCAGCGCCACAGGCGTACCAGGTGCCCGAGCGCCAGGAAGGCGAACAACAGGCCCAGCCAGGGGCTCGGGGCCAGGGCCAGCCCAGCGGCATACAGCAGCGCCACCAGGGCCGAACCGCCCAGCAACAGCCAGTCGAGCCAGGGCCAGGGCGCCACCGCCTCGGCCCGCCCCAGCCCGCGCTGGGTGAAGAACGGAATCACCCGGCCACCGATCAGGCCCATGATCGCCGCCACCAGCCAGATACCGGCCAGCACCGCCTGGCGCTGCCAACCCTCATCGCCACGCACCAGGCCGCACACCGCCAGGCCATCCACCGCCGTCAGCAACAACAGGACCAGCACCAGCGGATAGTTGCGCTGCTGGCGTACCCGCCACAGGGTCCGCGCCATGACCAGCGCCACCAGCAATGGAAAACCCAGTTCCAGCAGCGCCAGCAGCGGCCAGGGCAGGTTCGCCAGCCAGGCTACCCGGGCGGCCAGCCACAACAGCGCCAGGCCCGCCAGCGGCTTGCCGGACAGGCCCGGCTGGCCGGTCCAGGTCTGCACCGCGGTGAGCAGGAACCCGGCGATGATCGCCAGGCCGAAACCGAATACCAGCTCGTGGCGGTGCCAGGCCAGCCAGCCACCCGCGGGCTGCCAACTGCCCAGCACACCCTGCAGCGCCGCCAGCCACAGCGGTATCGCCAGCAGCGCGAGGACGCAGCCGGCGAGGAACATCGGACGGAACGCCAGGCGCAACAACGGCGCTACGGCCAGGGCCTTACGGCGATCAAGTACTTGCATCAAGCCACTCCTTACCTTGTTGCCGGTGCTATCCACGGCGAAGCGAATCCCGGCGTCACCTTCTGCCATTCGCCGACCGTCGCCGCTGCGCCACATCAACGAAGCAGTCGATGGGCGGGTCGACGACAACCGCAACCTGGCTGTCCAGGCGGGTAGTGCAAGGGTCGTGCCCTGTGCCCGGGCGCGGCTGACCGGCACCCTTGTGCCCATCACAGGGTAAAAACAACCCGATCATGGTCATTAGAACCCTAATCACCAGGGTCATTTAAACCCTGCCGCCATTCAGGCCCAGGATTTGCGGGCGCCCGGGCCTGGTCCGGGTCTTGCTCGGCAAAGCTGTCCCGCGTTCCTGGAGTTCCCATGAAAAACATCATCCAGCCCCTGGCTTGGTTCTGCATCCTCAGCGCCCTGGTGGCGGCCGCCAGCGGTATTTCCCTGAGAACCTGCTCACGCTCTAGCGAGCGACGCTCAGGCATTTTTAACGCCGCATGAGCTAAGCGCAGCAGATCGTGAACAGGTTCTGAGCCTGGTCTGCCCCCCCTTCCCTGCCCTTGCCCACACGAGGATCAATAGCCATGGTGCTTCACCGAGTCCACCACCAGATCTTGCGCAGCCATCACCTGTTCGAGCCCTTGAACGACGAGCAGCTTGACGAGCTGATGGCCACCAGCCAACTGCTCAGCGTCGACAAGGGCGAGCCGCTGTTCCACCAGGGCGAACCCGCCGATGCGTTCTATTTCGTCATTGCCGGGGCGGTGAAGATCTACCGCCTGACCCCGGACGGCCAGGAGAAGGTCTTCGAGGTGATCGGCCCGCGCCAGACCTTCGCCGAAGCGATGATGCTGATGGACACCCCCAACTATGTGGCCTCGGCCGAGGCCGTCGGCCCTACGCAGCTCTACCGGCTGTCCAATGCCACCTATATCCGCCTGCTGCAAAGCAACAGCCGGCTGACCTTCGCCCTGCTGGGCAAGCTCTGCGTACGCCTGCACCAGCGGGTCGACGAGATCGAGACGCTGTCGCTGAAGAACGCCACCCACCGGGTGGTGCGCTACCTGCTCACCCAGCTGATGCAGGCCCAGCCTGTGGAGCGCCAGTTCGAGCTGCCGATGGCCAAGCAACTGATCGCCGGGCACCTGGCGATCCAGCCCGAGACCTTCTCGCGGATCATCCGGCGCCTGATCGACGACAAGATCATCAGCCAGGACGGCCGGCGCATCGTCATTCTCGACCGGCCACGGCTGGAGCAATTCGAATGAGCTCCCAGGTGCAATGCCTGTATTGCCAACAAGACAGTCCGCCCGAGGCCGGCCACTGCCAGCACTGCGGCATGCCATTGCCGGCCAGGGCGGCCCAGGCCGGGGCACGCCGGCAGAAGCGCTTCATGGGGTTCTGCATCGCCCTGACGCTGTTCTGCCTGGCGATGGTGCTGTGGTTGCCGCGCTAGGCATCGCCCTCGACCCGGCCTCAGGCCTGGGTCAATTGGCGGTACAGCTGCGGCAGGCGCAGGGGTAGCTGCTCGGGCTGGTGGATCAGGCTGTAGCCGTGGCTGCCGAACATGTACGGCAGATAGGCCCCGGCCTCGCGATCGATGGTGATGCAGAACGGCGTGAGCCCCTGGCGCCGGGCTTCGCGCAGCGCCTCGCGGGTGTCTTCGACGCCATAGCGCCCTTCGTACAGATCCAGGTCGTTGGGCTTGCCATCGGTGAGCAGCAACAGCAGCTTGCGCTGGTGCTTGCGCCCTTGCAGCAGGCGCGTGGCCTTGCGGATCGCTGCGCCCATGCGGGTGTAGTAGCCGGGCCTGAGGCCCTGGATCTTGCCCCGGATACGGTCGTCGTAGGCCTGGTCGAAACCCTTGAGTTCTTGCAGTCGTACCTGCTGGCGGCGCAGCGAGGAGAAACCGTACAAGGCGAAATCGTCGCCGAGCAGCGACAAGGTCTCGCCGAACAGCAGCAGGCTGTCGCGGATCACCTCGATCACCCGGTGCTGGTCGTTCAGGTGCGCATCGGTGGACATCGACACATCCGCCAGCAGCAGGCACGCCAGGTCGCGCTGGGTCTGGCGCCGCTCCAGGAACAAACCGCGCGCGGCGCTGCGCCCGTGCTGGCGCTCGACGTGGAAGTCCAACCAGGCTTGCAGGTCCAGCTCGCTGCCCTGGGGTTGCTGGCGCAGCCATTGGCGCCGGTCGCGCAACTGCTCGAACTGGCGGCGCAAGCGCCGGGCCGGGGCTTGCAGATGGCCCGGCAGCGCTTGCGGTTGGCAATCCCGTGGCTCGAACAGCTGCAGGTTGACGAAGTCCTCCCGCAGCCGGCCCTGGCGATAATCCCACTCCGGCAGCTTGATGCCCTCGCCCAGGGGCAGGTCGTCGATGTCCGCCGGTGGCAGGTCCAGGTGCAACTTGAGGCCGCCACCCTTGCGGATCCGCGTGCGCGACAGGGTCAGGTGGTCGAGGTCCTCGGCGACCCGGGCGGCGTCGGGGTCCTGGCTGTCATCCTCCCAGCGGTCGAGCTCGACGTGCTCGGTCCAACTGAACAGGTTCTCCAGGCGCACGATCAGCAGGCCGCCCTTGGCCGGCGCGTCGTCGATGCGCGTGGCCCGCTTGCGCCCGCCCTGCTGCTCACCGGCACTGGCCGGCAGTGGGCTGTCGTCCTGCTCGAAGTCCGCCGCCTGCGGGCTGCAAAGGTGCAGCGGCGGATACAGCCACAGGGGCAGCGGCCAGGCGGCCCGTTCGCTACGGGGAAACTCACGGACACTGCCCGGCTCGCGCAGGGCCTGGCACAGGGCGCGCTCCAGGGCTGCCTCGTCCGGTCGCAGCGTGGCCGGGTCGGGGCGCAACTGCAGGTGCGCCTCCACCAGGCGCCGGTAGCGCGCGGCCAGCCCCGGATAGGCCTGCAGCAATGCCTGGGTCCAGCGCTGGTTGTCTCGCCCCCAGTGGCGCATGGGGCCGGCCTGGGCCGCCAGCAGCACCAGCCAGCGATAGAGTTCCGTATTCAGTTGTGGATCGGGAAACACCGCCAGGCTGGCCGGCAAGCGCAGGTGTTGTTCGTCGCAACAGGCCAGGGGCGCTTGCCGGCACGTCCCGGCGATCTGCTGCAGCAGGCTGCGGCGCAGCAACAGGTCGCGCTCGCTGGCCGCCTCGAGGTTCTTGCCGGGCGCACCGCCCATGGCCCGATACAGCACGGCCAGGGCCCGCTGCCGGGACGCCAGCTCGACCCGCGCCTCGGGAAAATCGCTACTGGCCCGGCGAGTGATGAAGCGATGCCAGACGCTGCCGACCCATTCTTCCAGTTCAACCGTGAAGGCCATTGCGGCACCTCCTCTGAACGCCAGGAAGCGGCCCGCCGCACTGGCCGGGCCACGTTTTTTTTCAAGCGCCAGCCAGCCTCAGGACGCGACCACCGGGGCCGGTGCGGCCAGGGCGGCGCGACCCCGCTGGCGAAAGCTCAGCAGGTAGCAGATCAGCCCGGCCATGAAGCCCACGCCACTGGCCAGGCGCGCCCAGAACAGGCCACGCAGGTGCTCGGTGGTGGACATGAACGGCAAGGCGCTGCCGTCTTCGGCCCAGCGTTGCAGCAGCACCTGGACCACGCCGGCGGCGGTGAGCAGCAAGGTGATCATCACCATCGACAGGGTCATCAGCCAGAAGCCCCAGATTTCCAGGGTCTGCGCACGCTCGTCGGGCGCCTCGCCCAGACCGCGCAAGCGCGGCATGGCGTAGCTGATCAGGGTCATGACGATCATCGCGTAGGCCCCGTAGAACGACAGGTGGCCGTGGGCCGCAGTCAGTTGCGTGCCGTGGGTGTAGTAGTTGACCGGCGCCAGGGTGTGCAGGAAGCCCCAGACCCCGGCACCGAAGAACGCGGTGACCGTGGTGCCCTTGGCCCACAGCGTGGCGGCACGGTTGGGGTGCTGGCGCCGGCGGTTGCGCACCATGGTGAAGGCGAACATCACCATGGCCAGGAACGGCAGCGGTTCCAGGGCCGAGAAGATCGAGCCGACCCACAACCAGACCTCGGGCGCGCCGATCCAGAAGAAGTGGTGGCCGGTGCCGATGATGCCGCTGATCAGCGCCATGGCGATGATCACGTACAGCCACTTCTCCACCACCTCGCGGTCGACGCCGGTGATCTTGATCAGCACGAAGGCCAGCATCGAACCCATGATCAATTCCCACACGCCTTCCACCCAGAGGTGCACCACCCACCACCAGTAGAACTTGTCGCGGGCCAGGTTGCCGGGATTGTAGAAGGAGAACAGGAAGAACACCGCCAGGCCGATCAGGCCGGTCATCATCACCATGCTGACCGTGGTCTTGCGCCCCTTGAGCAGGGTCATGCCGATGTTGTAGAGGAACCCCAGGCACACCAGCACGATGCCCAGCTTGGTGATGGTCGGCTGCTCCAGGAACTCCCGGCCCATGGTCGGCAGCAGTTCGTTGTGGGTCAGCCGGGCCAGGCCCGCATAGGGCACCAGCAGGTAGCCGAGGATGGTCAGCACCCCGGCCACGGCGAACACCCAGAACAGCACGATCGCCAGTTTCGGACTGTGCAGTTCGCGGTCGGCTTCCTCCGGCACCAGGTAGTAGGCCGCGCCCATGAAGCCGAACAGCAGCCAGACGATCAGCAGGTTGGTGTGGACCATGCGCGCCACGTTGAACGGGATGGTGGGGAACAGGAAGTCGCCGACCACGTATTGCAGGCCCATGATCAGGCCGAACAGCACCTGGCCGAGGAACAGCATCAGGGCGAACACGAAGTAGGGTTTGGCCACGGCCTGCGAGGCGAATTTCAGATGTGGATTGGCAATGCTCATCACTCAGCCCTCCTTGTTGGGCGGCCAGCCGTTGGTGTCGATGTTCGAGCTCCACTTGAGGAATTCGGCGATATCGTCGACCTCTTGCTCGCTCAGGTGGAACTGCGGCATGGCCCGGCGCCCGGGCACGCCCAAAGGCTGCATCTTCATCCAGGCCTGCATGAAGGGCTTGAACCCCTCCTCGCCGCCACGGCGCTTGTAGACGTTGCCCAGCTCCGGCGCGAAGTACGCGCCCTCGCCCAGCAGCGTGTGGCAGCCGACGCAGTTGTTCTGCTCCCAGACCGTCTTGCCGCGCACCGCTGCCTCGGTCAGCTGCGCCTGGTTGCTACGTTTGGGAAAGGTCTGCTCGGTGTGATAGGTCAAGGCCAGGAATATCAGGAAGAAGAACACGCTTCCCCCGAAATAGATGTTCCTGGCCATGCCCTTGGTGAAGGTCTCTGACATGGTCGCGTCCTCTTTGCTTGGCGTGGCCATGATAGAAAGCGCGGGGTCCGAAACCGCTTGATGGCAATCAAGAAAGACCGATTGTTTTACTCAGGCTTTGCCCGGCAGGTGCGATACCAGGCCCACCAGGGCCAGCACCACCAGGGCCCAGACCAACAGAGGCAAGCGCCAGCGCCAGGGGCTGTGGCGCAATTCCATGAAGCCCTCGGTAATCAGCCAGGCCTTGGCCACCGCCAGGGCCATGACCCACCCGCCCTGGCCCAGCAGCACGGTGCCCAGGCTGAGCACGGCCAGGGCCAGCCCGCACAGCAGCAGGATGCGTGAAGCCGTCATGGGGATCTCCTCAATCCAGGATGTACACCAGCGGGAACAGCACCACCCACACCAGGTCCACCATGTGCCAATACAGCACCCCGGATTCGAAGCCGCTATCGACTAGCGGGGCCCGGGTCCAGGCGCGGTAGGCCAGCCAGGCGAGGATCGCCATGCCCGGCAGCACATGCAGGAAGTGAAAGCCGGTGAGCAGCCAGTACAGGGTGAAGAAGGTGTCGTGCTCCAGCCCCAGGCCCAGGTCCGCCAGGTGCCGGTACTCGCCGAGCTTGAGCCAGGCATAGACCCCGGCCACGCAGCAGGCCAGGCCCAGCAGGCAGGCCGCCCGCCGAGGCCGCAGCTCGCGCAGTTGCTCCAGGGCCAGCGCCGCCAGCAACCCGGCCCCCAGCAGGCTCAGGGTCATGGCCAGGCCGGTGGAGGTGTCGAGCAAGGCGCGGCCGCTGGCGAACAGTTGCGGCTTGAGTTGCGCGGTCACGGCGAACGCCAGGATCAGCAAGGCGAACACCGACAGCTCAACCAGGATGAACAGCCACATCGCCAGGTCCCCCGGCAAGCGGCGTGCCCTCGGTTCAGGGGAAGTGCACATCGACCACGTCCATCAGCGCCGCGACGGTCACCGGGTCGTCGCTCAGTGGCTCGGCCAGGCAGGCCAGGCACGCCTGGTGCGGGTCCATGCCGGCGCCGATCAGGCGCGCGGTGAAGATCAGCAAGCGGGTCGAGGCCACCTCCTCCAGGTCGTGCTGGTCGAGCCGGCGCAGGGCCTGGCCGAGCTTGACCACCTGGCTGGCCAGGGCCGCATCGACCCCGGCCTCGCGGCGAACGATGCACTCCTCCTGCGCGGCATCCGGGTAACCCAGGCGCATGGCCACGAAGCGCTGGCGGGTGCTGGGTTTCATGCCCTTGAGCAGGTTCTGGTAGCCGGGGTTATAGGACACCACCAGCATGAACGACGGCGGCGCCTTGAGCACTTCGCCGGTGCGTTCCAAAAACAGCTCGCGGCGGTCGTCGGCCAAAGGGTGCAGCACCACCACGGTGTCCTGGCGCGCCTCCACCACTTCGTCGAGGTAGCAGATACCGCCCTCGCGCACCGCCCGGGTCAGCGGGCCGTCCTGCCACCAGGTGCCCTGGGCACCGATCAGGTGCCGACCCACCAGGTCGGCGGCGCTCAGGTCGTCGTGGCAGGCCACGGTGTGCAGCGGCAGTTGCAGGCGCTGGGCCATGTGCTGGACGAAGCGGGTCTTGCCGCAGCCGGTGGGGCCCTTGATCAGCACCGGCAGGCCGTGGCGCCAGGCTTGCTCGAACAGGGCCGGCTCGTTGCCCTGAGCCTGGTAGAAGGGTTCGCAGCGGGGTTCAGTGAGGTCCATGGGATACCTGGATGACGACGGGTTCGCGATCACGCTAAGAGTCCCTGCGACAACCTGGCAAGCAGCGCGAAAGGCAAACTTGATCGCGATCAAGTGAGCAATGCCCTGCTGCGCAATAGCCTTCTTGTGCACCAAGAACCTGCGCTCTGTCCTGGCCCTCCCAGCACATCGCAAAGGTCATGCCTGAGGAGAGAAGGATGCTGATCAGTAATCGAAAAACCCTTGCCCTGTCCGTCGCCAGCCTGTGTTCGGCACTGGCGCTGGCCCTTCCCACTGCCGCCGCCGAGTCCAAGGCGTCGGGTGCGGCACCGCCGGCCATGGTCACCAGCGCCGGGGCGCCGGACATGAGCCAGGCCGACTTCGACGCCGCCAAGGAGATCTACTTCCAGCGCTGCGCCGGTTGCCATGGCGTACTGCGCAAGGGCGCCACCGGCAAGCCCCTGACTCCGGACATCACCCAGGCCCGTGGCCAGGCCTACCTCGAAGCGCTGATCACCTACGGCTCGCCGGCGGGCATGCCCAACTGGGGCACCTCCAACGCCCTGACCAAGGCGCAGATCACCACCATGGCCAACTTCATCCAGCACACCCCGCCCACCCCGCCGGAATGGGGCATGGCGGAGACCCGCAACACCTGGAAGCTGCTGGTCAAGCCCGAGGATCGCCCGACCCGGCAGATGAACACCCTCAACCTGCAGAACCTGTTCTCGGTGACCCTGCGCGACGACGGCAAGATCGCCCTGGTGGACGGCGACAGCAAGCAGATCGTCAAGCTCATCGAGACCGGCTATGCCGTGCACATTTCGCGGATCTCCGCGTCCGGACGCTACTTGCTGGTGATCGGCCGCGATGCGCGCATCGACATGATCGACCTGTGGCCCAAGGAGCCGACCAAGGTCGCGGAGATCAAGGTGGGCATCGAGGCACGCTCGGTGGAGACCTCCAAGTTCAAGGGCTACGAGGACAAGTACGCCATCGCCGGCTCCTACTGGCCGCCGCAGTTCACCATCATGGATGGCCAGACCCTGGAGCCCAAGCAGATCGTCTCGACCCGGGGCATGACCGTCGACAAGCAGGAGTACCACCCCGAGCCACGGGTGGCGGCGATCATCGCCTCCCACGAATGGCCGGAGTTCATCGTCAACGTCAAGGAAACCGGCAAGGTCATGCTGGTCAACTACGAGGACATCAAGAACCTGACCATCACCAGCATCGATGCCGCGCCGTTCCTGCATGACGGCGGCTGGGACAGCAGCCACCGCTACTTCATGACGGCGGCAAACAACTCCAACAAGGTGGCGGTGATCGACTCCAAGGAGCGTCGCCTGACCGCCCTGGTGGACGTGGGCAAGACACCGCACCCGGGCCGTGGCGCCAACTTCGACCATCCGCAGTTCGGCCCGGTGTGGGCCACCAGCCACCTGGGCGACGCCGGCATCTCGATGATCGGCACCGACCCGGCCAAGCACCCGCAATACGCCTGGAAACAAGTGGGCTCGCTCAAGGGCCAGGGCGGCGGCTCGCTGTTCATCAAGACCCACCCTGCATCCCGCCACCTGTACGTGGATACCACCCTCAACCCCGACGCCAAGCTCAGCCAGTCGGTGGCGGTGTTCGACATCGACAAGCTCGACGCCGGCTACAAGGTGCTGCCGATCGCCGAATACTCCGGCATCAAGCAAGGCGCCCTGCGGGTGGTGCAGCCCGAGTACAACAAGGCCGGTGACGAGGTCTGGTTCTCGGTGTGGAACGGCCAGACCGAGGAGTCGGCGCTGGTGGTGATCGACGACAAGACCCTGGCCGTCAAGCAGGTGATCAAGGACCAGCGGCTGATCACCCCCACCGGCAAGTTCAATGTCTACAACACCCAGAACGACATTTATTGAGTTTTATCAACGCAAGGAATCGCCATGAAAAATACCCTGCTTTCACTCTTCGTCCTGAGCTGTGCGTTGAACCTGCAAACCGCCTTGGCCGACGACGGCCCGGCCCTGTTCCAGAGCAAGTCCTGCGTGGCCTGCCATAGCGTGGACAGCAAGCTGGTGGGGCCTGCGCTCAAGGAGGTGGCGGCCAAGAATGCCGGGGTCGCCGGAGCGGCCCAGACCCTGGCCGGACATATCAAGAACGGCACCCAGGGCAACTGGGGGCCGATCCCGATGCCGGCCAACGCGGTCAGCGAAGAAGAAGCGGCGCAGCTGGCCAAGTGGGTCCTGAGCCTGAAATGAAACCGACCAGGAGGGCGTCATGAACAGCTACCCCCGCGCAGTGATCCTGGCGACCCTCCTGCTTTGCCCCCCTCTTCATGCCGCGCCTGACGCCCAGCGCCAGGCGCAGTTGCAACACCTGCTGGAACAGGACTGCGGCGCCTGCCATGGCCTGCACCTGACCGGCGGCCTGGGGCCGGAACTGACCCCTGCCGCCCTGGCCGGCAAACCCCGCGACGGCCTGGTCGCCACCGTGCGCCTGGGTCGCCCCGGCACCGCCATGCCGCCCTGGGAGCCGCTACTGAGCGCCGAGGACATCGGCTGGCTGGTCGATCATCTCTTGCAAGGAACCTCTGAACCATGATCCGTCCCCTGATGCTCGGCGCGGCGTGCGCCCTGCTGTTGTCCGCCTGTGCCCAGGTCCCGCTGCGTGGCAGTGGCGACCTGGGCCTGGTGGTGGAGCGTGCCACCGGCAGCGTGCAGATCGTCGAGAGCAGCCAGGGCCGGGCCCTGGCCCGTATCGAAGGGCTGGGCGACCTGTCCCACGCCTCGGCGGTGTTCTCCCGCGACCAGCGCTACGCCTATGTGTTCGGCCGCGACGGCGGCCTGACCCAGGTCGACCTGCTCGAACAGCGCATCGCCCGGCGGGTGATCCAGGGCGGCAACAGCATCGGCGGCGCCATCAGCCAGGACGGGCGCTTGATCGCGGTATCCAACTATGTGCCGGGCGGGGTCAAGGTGTTCGACGCCGCCACCCTGGAGCTTGTGGCCGATATCCCCGCCACCCTGCTGGCCGGCGGCAAGCAGCGCTCGCGGGTGGTGGGCCTGGTGGATGCCCCGGGCCAGCGTTTCGTGTTCAGCCTGTTCGACACCGGCGAGATCTGGAGCGCCGACTTCAGCCAGGGCAACACGCCGCGCATCACCCGTTACACCGGCATCGGCCAGCAGCCCTACGATGCGCTGATCACCACCGACGGCCGCTATTACATGGCCGGCCTGTTCGGCGAGGACGGCATGGCCCAGCTCGACCTCTGGCACCCGGAACGCGGGGTCAAGCGAGTGCTTGGCGACTATGGCCGCGGCCAGGAAAAACTGCCGGTGTACAAGATGCCCCACCTGGAAGGCTGGGCCGTGGCCGGCGACCAGGCGTTCGTCCCCGCCGTGGGCCGCCACCAGGTACTGGTAATGGATGCGCACAGTTGGCAGCAGAGCGCCGCCATCGCCGTGGCCGGCCAGCCGGTGTTCGTCACCGCGCGCCCCGATGGCCGCCAGCTGTGGGTCAACTTCGCCTACCCGGACAACGACCGGGTGCAGGTGATCGACAGCCAGAGCCACCAGATCGTCGCCGACCTGCGGCCCGGGCCCGGGGTGCTGCATATGGAATTCACCGCCCGTGGCGACCAGTTGTGGCTGTCGGTGCGCGATGGCGACCAGTTGCAAATCTGGGACCCCTATCGCCTCAAGCTGCGGCACAGCCTGCCGGCCGCCGCGCCCAGCGGGATTTTCTTCAGCAGCCGCGCCCAGCAGATGGGGTACTGACATGCCCCTCGATACCCTGGAACAACGCCTGATCGAACGCTTCCAGCACGGCATGCCGGTGTGCGCCGAGCCGTACCTGGAAATGGCCCAGGCCCTGGATTGCAGCCAGGAGCAGGTGATCGCCTGCCTGCAGCGGATGGCCGAGCACGGGCGCCTGTCGCGCATCGGCCCGGTGTTCGAGCACCGCCGCGCCGGGGCCAGCACCCTGGCCGCCCTGGCGGTGCCCCAGGAGCGCCTGCAGCAAGTGGCCGAACGCATCAACCACTACCCCGAGGTCAATCACAACTACGCCCGCGAGCACCACTACAACCTGTGGTTCGTGCTCACCGGACCGGACCGGGCGCACCTGCAGAACGTCCTCGCCGAATTGCAGGCCGACACCGGCCTGGTCCCCCTGGACCTGCCGATGCTCACGGCCTATCGCATCGACCTGGGTTTCGCCCTGGGAGACGCCCCATGAACGCCGCCCTCGATGCCTGCCAGGCCCTGGCCCTGCGCCGCCTGCTGGAGACCGGCCTGCCGTTGGAGGCCCGCCCCTACCAAGCCCTGGCCCGGCAGATCGGCGCCGAAGAGCCCCAGGTGCTGGCCCAGGTCGAACAATGGCAGCACCAGGGGCTGTTCCGTCGCCTGGGCCTGGTGCTCAACCATCGCGCCCTGGGTTTTACCGCCAACGCCATGTTGGTACTGGACATCCCCGACGCGCTGATCGACGAAGTCGGCCAGCGCCTGGGCGGCGAGTCGGCGGTGAGCCTGTGCTACCAGCGGCCGCGGCGCCTGCCGCAATGGCGCTACAACCTGTTCTGCATGATCCACGGCCGCCAGCGCCAACGGGTCGAGGCGCAGATCCACGACCTGTTGCAGCGCCATCTGCTCAGTGACCTGCCCCACCAGGTGCTGTTCAGCACCCAGGCCTTCAAGCAGTGCGGCGGGCGCTTCGCCCCGGGGGCGGTGAGCCATGGATGAGCTGGACCGGCGCCTGGTCAACCGCCTGCAACTGGGCCTGCCGCTGGTGCCCGAGCCCTGGCAGGTATTGGCCCGGGAGCTCTGCAGCGACAGCCAGGTCCTGCGCCAGCGCGTGCAGCGCCTGCTGGACGACGGCACCCTGACCCGCTTCGGCCCGATGTTCGATATCGAGCGCCTGGGCGGCGCCTTCACCCTGGCGGCGCTGCGCGTGCCCGAGGAACGCTTCGAGGCGGTCGCGGCGCTGCTGGAGGCCATGCCCGAGGTGGCCCACAACTACCGTCGCGAACATGCCTGGAACATGTGGTTCGTGCTCGGTTGCGCCAGCGAGCGCGAGCTGCGCCAGACCCTGCGGCGCATCGAGCAGGACAGCGGCCTTGCCGTGCTCAACCTGCCCAAGGAGGAGACCTACCATGTCGGCCTGTACTTCCCGGTCTGAACGCGCGCTGGAGCTGCGCCTGGTGGCCCTGACCCAGGCCGGCCTGCCCCTGGTGGACGACCCCTGGGGCTGGCTGGCCGAGCAACTGCAACTGAGCCGCGACGCAACCCTGGAGCTGCTCCAGCGCCTGCAGGCCGAGGGCGCCATCCGCCGCATCGCCGCGGTGCCCAACCACTATCGCCTGGGTTATCGCTTCAACGGCATGACCGTCTGGGACGTCGACGACGAGCACATGCCGCGCCTGGGCCAACTGATCGGCGCCCAGCCCTTCGTCAGCCATTGCTACCGGCGCCCGCGCCGCGAGCAGTGGCGCTACAACCTGTTCGCCATGGTCCACGGCCGCAGCGCCATGGAGATCGACAGCTATCGCGAGCACCTGCGCTATCTGCTGGGACAGGCCTGCCGGGCCGACGAGATGCTGGTCAGCAGCCGCATCCTGAAGAAGACCGGCCTGCGCCTGCACGCCCAACAGCACTGAGACAAGGAGAGTTGCATGTTGAGGATCAGCCATTACCTGCGCGTCCTGGCCGGCCAGGCGCCGCCCCCCCGCACCAGCAGACCGGGCAGCAGCCGCCCGCCGGTGGTGATCTGGAACCTGCTGCGCCGGTGCAACCTGACCTGCAAGCACTGCTACGCCACCTCGGCCGACAGCGTGTTCCGCGACGAGCTCGACACCTCGGCGGCCTTGCAGGTGATCGACGATTTGGCCGAGGCCGGGGTCAAGGTGCTGATCCTCTCCGGCGGCGAGCCGCTGCTGCGCGACGATCTGTTCCAGCTCAGCGCCCACGCCCGGGCCCATGGCATGTTCGTCGCGCTGTCGAGCAACGGCACGCTGATCGACGAGAACAATATCGAGCAAGTGAGCGCCGCCGATTTCGACTACGTGGGCATCAGCATCGACGGCCTGCAGGACACCCACGACAGCTTTCGCCAGCTCAAGGGCAGCTTCGCCCGCTCGCTCAAGGCCATGCGCCTGTGTCGCGAGCGAGGCATCCGCGTGGGCATGCGCACCACCCTGACCCGCGACAACCACCAACAACTGCCCGAGCTGCTGGCCCTGATGCGCGACCTGGACGTGCAGAAGTTCTACCTCTCGCACCTCAACTACAGTGGCCGGGGCAAACGCAGCCGTGGCCTCGATGCCCACCTGCAGATGAGCCGCGAGGCCATGGCACTGTTGTTCGACCGGGCCTGGGAGGACATCGCCCAGGGCCGTGACAGCGACTTCGTCAGCGGCAACAACGACGCCGACGCCATCCTCCTGCTGCACTGGACCCGGCGCCACCTTCCCGGGCAGTACCCACAGCTGGAACAGATGCTCCGGGCCTGGGGCGGCAATGCCTCGGGCAGCGGCATCGCCAACATCGACAACACCGGCGAAGTGCACCCCGACACCTACTGGTGGCAACACTCGGTGGGCAACGTACGGCGCACGCCATTTCGCACCCTGTGGCTGGAGCAACCCGACGCCCTGCTGCGCCAGTTGCGCCAGCATCCGCGCGCCGTCACCGGGCGTTGCGCCAGCTGCCGCTGGCTGGACATCTGCAACGGCAATACCCGCACCCGCGCCTGGGCCGCCGGCGACCTCTGGGGCCAGGACCCGGGCTGCCACCTGAGCGATGAAGAAATCGGCCTGCCCCCGCTCGCCCGCATTCCCTGCGTCACCTGTTGAGAACCTGGCCCGGCAAGTGTCGATACAGGCGCAGCCGGCCACCCTGATGATGGATCGAGGATCGCCCACATGCATTCAGCCCTCACTCTACCTGCCGCCCTGCACTCGCCGTTCAACCCCGGGGAAGTCGCCCTGGTCGGCGCCGGGCCGGGCGATCCGCGCCTGTTGACCCTGCGTGCCTGGAGCCTGCTGATGCAGGCCGATGCCGTGGTCCATGACCGGCTGATCAGCGCCGAGCTGCTGGCGCTGATTCCCAGCCGTTGCCAGCGCCACTACGTGGGCAAGAGCAGCGGCTACCACAGCCTGCCGCAACCGCGGATCAACCAGCTGCTGGCCGAGCTGGCCCAACAAGGGCTGAGGGTGGTGCGGCTCAAGGGCGGCGATCCGTTCATCTTCGGCCGTGGCGCCGAGGAACTGGACTACCTGCTGCAACAAGGCGTGGACTGCCAGGTGGTGCCGGGCATCACCGCCGCGGCCGGTTGCAGCGCCTATGCCGGGATTCCCCTGACCCATCGCGACCTGGTCAGCTCCTGCCGCTTCATCACGGGCCACCTGCAACGCGATGGCGCCCTCGACCTGCCCTGGCAGAGCCTGGCCGACAGCAGCCAGACCCTGGTGTTCTACATGGGGCTGGGCAACCTCGGGTTGATCACCGAGCGTCTGCTGGCCGCCGGCTTGGCCGCCGATACCCCGGCGGCGCTGATCAGCCGGGGCACCTGCCGCGACCAGCAGGTCCTGCGCGGCCGCCTGGCGCAACTGCCGGCATTGGCCGGACAATGCTCCCTGGCCACCCCGACGCTCACCGTGATCGGCAAGGTGGTCGGCTTGTTCGCCCAGCACAGCATGGAGCAACCCGCACATTTCGCCGGCGCCGGGCTCGAACTGGAGCTGACGCCATGAGGGCCCTGTGGTTGCTGCCGCTGTTGTGGATCAGCCCGGCCCATGGCAGCCCGGCCCTCGACCAGGCCGCCCGGGATTACCAGCAGCATTGCCAGGCCTGCCACGCCGCCAACCGCTTTGGCGGCAGCGGGCCGGCGTTGCTGCCCGAGAGCCTGGGGCGGATCAAGCCGGCCGAGATCCGCCAAGTGATCAGCACCGGCCGCCCGGCCAGCCAGATGGCGGGTTTCGCCCAGGTGCTGGGCCCGGAGCGCATCGACGCCCTGGCCGCCTACCTGCAACAACCGCCGGCCACGCCGCCGACCTGGAGCGAGGAGCAGGTCCGCGCCAGCCACCAGGTGCTCAACCCCATCGAGCGATTGCCCGCCACACCCCAGCATGGCGCCGACCCGCTGAACCTGTTCGTGGCGGTGGAAGCCGGCGACCATCACATCAGCATCCTCGATGGCGACCGCTTCACCGTGCTGGCGCGTTTCGCCACCCATTTCGCCGTGCACGGCGGGCCGAAATTCTCCCCCGACGGGCGCTTCGTCTACCTGGCCTCCCGCGATGGCTGGGTCAGCCAGTACGACCTGCACAACCTCAAGCTGGTGGCCGAGGTGCGGGCCGGGCTCAACACCCGCAACCTGGCGGTGAGCAAGGATGGACGCTGGGTGCTGGTGGGCAACTACCTGCCGGGCAACCTGGTGCTGCTGGACGCCCGCGACCTGACCCCGGTCAAAAGCATCGCCGCCATCGGCCAGGACGGCACCCCGTCGCGGGTCAGCGCGGTGTACACCGCCCCACCCCGGGACAGCTTCATCGTCGCGCTCAAGGACGTGAAGGAAGTCTGGGAGCTGTCCAGCGCCGGCAGCAACCCGGACTTCAGCCCACGGCGGATCCAGGCCCAGGACATGCTCGACGACTTTTCCTTCTCACCCGACTACCGCCAATTGCTGGCCACTTCGCGCCAGGCCCAGGGCGGCCAGGTGCTGGACCTGGACGGCGGCCGGGTGGTGGCCAACATCGCCCTGCCCGGCATGTCGCACCTGGGCTCGGGGACCTACTGGCAGCGCAACGGCGACTGGGTGTTCGCCACGCCGAACATCAGCAAGGGCCTGGTCTCGGTGATCGACCTCAAGACCTGGAAGCTGATCAAGGAGATCCCGACCCTGGGCCCGGGCTTCTTCATGCGCAGCCATGCCAACTCGGCCTACGCCTGGACCGATGTGTTCTTCGGCCCGGACAACGACGCCATCCACCTGATCGACAAACAGACCCTGGAAATCGCCCACACCCTGCGCCCCGTGCCGGGCAAGACCGCCGCCCATGTAGAGTTCAGCCATGACGGCCGCTACCTGTTGCTGAGCATCTGGGCCAACGACGGCGCACTGATCGTCTACGACAGCCAGACGCTGAAGGAGATCAAGCGCATTCCCATGAACAAGCCTTCAGGCAAGTACAACGTGGGCAACAAGATCGAGTTCGCCGAGGGCACCTCGCACTAGCAGACCGTCGAAAAACGTAGGCGAGGCAGTCAGCGCAAGACAAGAACAGGCGAAAAAGCGCAGTTTACGAGTGGTAAACGAGCATTTTGACCGGGCTGGCGCACCAGCTTGTGTTCAACGCAGCGATGGCAACGCAGGCAGTTTTTCAACGGCCTGCTAGCCCTGGCCAACGCGCCCGCCATCAAGGACGGGCGTCGTGGTCCAGCCAGTCGCTCCCGGCCGCCGGTCCCGCCGGCGCCAGGTGCTCGAACAGCTGGCAGATGGCGTCCACTTTCAGGCGCCCGGCCGGCAGGATGCTGATGAAATCCTCGCTCAGTTCCACCAGCCCTGCGCTGCTCATGGCCTCGAGCGCACGCCAGGCACCGGGGAAGAACTGGCGCAAGACCAGCCCATGACGTTGCTCGACGGCTCGCACATCCAGCTCCAGGTCACAGGCCAGGCGCTCCATCACTTGCTGGCGGATCTGCGCGCCGCCCTCGCAGCGCCAGCCGCCCCAGGTGGCCAGCTGGTTGTGTTGCAGTTGCTCCAGGTAGTCGCCCAGCACCTCGGTGTTCTGCGCATGCAGAGCATCGAACTGGCTGACCGCGCCCAGCCCCAGGCCGATCTGGTCGCAGTAGCCGTGCCGGGTGAAGCCCTGGTAGTTGCGACTCAGGGCGCCACGCTCCTGGGCCATGGCCAGGTCATCATCGGGACGCACGAACAGCCCCAGGCCGATGTGCAGGTAGCCCGCCTGGGGCAGGCGCTCGAAACACAGGCGGCGCATCCGCGCCTTGTCCCGCTGGGTGCTGGCCGCCTGCCGGGGAGCCTGGGCATAGCGCCGGGGCGGTTGCGCGTAGTCGAATACTTGCACGCGGTCGGGCTCCAGCTCGACCAGGGTATCGAGCTTCAGGGCGAAGCTGTCCGGGGTCTGCCAGGCGTGGCCGTAGCCCAGGTCGACGCTCACCGAGCGATAACCGAAGGTACGCGCCGCATCGAGCAACGACTGGATCGGCGCCGGATCCTGGCGCCAGGCCGGCGCGCGCTCGCAGGCACAAGCGCCATCGGGCACGCCAATGCTCACGTGGTTGAAACCCTGTTCGCGGAGCAGGCCCATGCTGGCCCAGTCGGTGCTCGGCAAATCGACCTCGACGCCATAGTCGCCGCTGTCGTGGTCGAGGAAGTTGAAGCGCTTGCGCAGCAGCTCCATCAGCCGCTGCAAGTGCGCCGGGTCGGGGGTGCCGCCGGCAAAGTGGAACTGCTCGACCCGCGGGGTATTGCCCAGGTGGCAGGCCACTAGCCGGATCTCCCGGGACAGGGCATCCAGGTAGGCCGCCATGGGTTGGCCGGTGATCCGCAACCTGCCGGGCAGGTGCAGGTTCAGGGCCAATGGCCGGGGTTTGCTCCGGCTGGCGCGCAAGGCCCGCAGCACATCCAGGGAGCCGACGCCGGCATGGAACTGGCCGACCTCGACATGGTAGCGGGGCTCGAGTCCCCCCTGGTCATGCTGCACGCCCCGTCCGCGGCGAGAGTGAATGAGATCGAACATGACAGAAGCTCCGAGACGGGCTGCAAAACTTCAGTGTCGACCGCTGGCCGCAGAGGGACCTTGACCTGCATCAAACCCGCCTGGGGTGGCCGGCGCGGGGCACGGCTACCAGGTGAGGTAGAACATGGCCTTGGCCAGCAGCACTATGGCCAGCATGTGGGTGAAGACGCTGCCGTGGATGAAGCGCACCCAGCGGGCGGTCATGCGCTCGGCACGGAACAGCAGCATGGCACCGAGGAAATGCACCAGGACGCTGGCGGCCAGCAGGATCTTGAGCAGCAGCAAGGTGCCGAACGAGGACTCCAGCGGCGCAGCCAGCAACGGCAGGTAACGCTGCCAGACCATGCCGATGCCGGCGCCGAACAGCACCAGCAATACCCAGGGCATCAGTTGTCGCGCCCGTCGGCCGACGGCCTGTTCGAGCAACAGCATGAGCCTGGCCGGCAATTGACGGCGGATGTTCTCCAGGAACAGCACTTCGAAGAACACCGTGCCGATGAATACCAGCGCGGCGAACAGATGCAGGATCAGCAGTACGGGATAGATCATCATCCCCTCGTCGATGGCCGGTGTGGATTCCAGCCTAGCGCCGCGCTGGCTTGAGCCGTTTGATGCCAATCAAGGAATTTCGCGTCGAGGTAGCGCCGCGCAAATATTGCGTCCAGGACAATGATTATTTGCGTCCGAGGGAATTGATAGGGGCCTAACGAAAAGCGCATGCTAGAGGGCTTGCCATGGGCTTATATCATTCCGAATGATAGTTACCTTTGCTTCATTCGATTCGTGAGATACAAACCCGCCGAGCATCATCCGCCCATCTCAAATTACCTTGGCGGATGTACCCATGGACCAGTCAGTCAAACTCTTAAGTTTTCCACTAGCCGCGCTCGCCGTGCTGGTGTTGAGCGCCTGCGGCAAGGCTCCACAGACCGCCTCCGCCCCGCCGGCAGCCAAGGTCAGCGTGGCCAAGGTGCTGGAGCAACCCGTCAACGAGTGGGATGAGTTCACCGGACGCCTGGAGGCCCCGGAAACCGTCGAGATCCGCCCACGGGTGTCGGGCCAGATCGACCAGGTGGCCTTCACCGAAGGTGCCCTGGTGAAGAAAGGCGACCTGCTGTTCCAGATCGACCCACGGCCGTTCCAGGCCGAAGTGCGTCGCCTGGAAGCCCAGCTGCAACAGGCCCGGGCCACCGCGACCCGCAGCGCCAACGAAGCCCAGCGTGGCCAGCGCCTGTTGACCAGCAACGCGATTTCCGCCGAGCTGGCCGACACCCGCACCAGCGCCGCCCAGGAAGCCCGGGCCGGGGTCGACGCGATCCAGGCGCAACTGGACCTGGCCAAGCTCAACCTCAGCTTCACCCGCGTCCTCGCGCCCATCAGCGGCCGGGTCAGCCGGGCGCAGATCACCGCCGGCAACCTGGTGACCGCCGACGTCACCGCGCTGACCAGCGTGGTCTCCACCGACAAGGTCTACGCCTACTTCGACGCCGACGAGCGCGTGTACCTCAAGTACACCCAGCTTGCCCGCCAGGGCCAGCGTGGCCAGAGCACCCCGGTGTACCTGGGCCTGTCCAACGAGGACGGCCACCCGCACCTGGGCCAGATGAACTTCGTCGACAACCAGGTCAACCCCAAGACCGGCACCATCCGTGGCCGCGCGGTGTTCGACAACAGCGACGGCAGCTACACCCCGGGCCTCTACGCCCGGCTGAAGCTGGTGGGCAGCGGTACTTACTCGGCGATGCTGATCAACGACGAAGCCGTGGGCACCGACCTGGGCAAGAAGTTCGTGCTGGTGATGGACGCCGATAACAAGCCGGCCTACCGCGCCGTCGAACTGGGGCCGAAGATCGAAGGCCTGCGCATCGTGCGCAACGGCCTGAGCAAGGACGACACCATCATCGTCAAGGGCCTGCAACGGGCACGCCCGGGGGCACCGGTCACGCCTGAAGTGATCCCCATGGCCAGCAAGGAAACCCTCGCCGCCCTGGCCCAACAACGCCAAGCACTGGAAGCCAGCAACCTGCCGCAGGTCAGCCCTGCCAAGCCGGCTGTGGCCGTGAAACTCGCCGCCGCGACTCCGCGCGGTTAAGGGACGACTCTCAAGATGAATTTTTCCCAATTCTTCATATCAAGGCCGATCTTCGCAGCGGTGCTATCGCTGCTGATCCTGATCGCCGGCGCCATCTCGCTGTTCCAGCTCCCCATCAGCGAATACCCGGAAGTAGTGCCGCCGACCGTGGTGGTACGCGCCAACTTCCCGGGGGCCAACCCCAAGGTGATCGGTGAAACCGTGGCCGCGCCGCTGGAGCAGGCCATCACCGGGGTCGAGAACATGCTCTACATGTCCTCGCAATCCACCGCCGACGGCAAGATCACCCTGACCGTGACCTTCGCCCTGGGCACCGACCTGGATAATGCCCAGGTCCAGGTACAGAACCGCGTGACCCGGACCCAGCCCAAGCTGCCGGAAGAAGTGACGCGCATCGGTATCACCGTGGACAAGGCCTCCCCCGACCTGACCATGGTGGTGCACCTGACCTCGCCGGACAAACGCTACGACATGCTCTACCTGTCCAACTACGCCATCCTCAACATCAAGGATGAGCTGGCGCGCCTGGGCGGCGTGGGCGACGTGCAGCTGTTCGGCATGGGCGACTACTCGCTGCGCGTGTGGCTGGACCCGAACAAGACCGCTTCGCGCAACCTGACCGCCACCGACGTGGTCACCGCGATCCGTGAACAGAACCGCCAGGTGGCTGCCGGTGCCCTGGGCGCGCCACCTGCGCCCAACGCCACCAGCTTCCAGCTGTCGGTCAACACCCAGGGCCGCCTGGTCACCGAGGAAGAGTTCGAGAACATCATCATTCGCTCCGGCGAAGACGGCGAGATCACCCGCCTGAAAGACATCGCCCGGGTCGAGCTGGGGTCGAGCCAGTACGCCCTGCGCTCGCTGCTGGACAATCAGCCGGCGGTAGCGATCCCGATCTTCCAGCGTCCGGGCTCCAATGCCATCGAGATCTCCAACGAAGTGCGGGCCAAGATGGCCGAGCTCAAGCAGAGTTTCCCCGAAGGCATGGACTTCAGCATCGTCTATGACCCGACCATCTTCGTCCGTGGCTCCATCGAGGCAGTGGTGCATACCCTGTTCGAAGCCCTGGTACTGGTGGTGCTGGTGGTGATCCTGTTCCTGCAGACCTGGCGCGCCTCGATCATCCCGCTGGTGGCCGTCCCGGTTTCGCTGATCGGCACCTTCGCGGTGATGCACATGTTCGGCTTCTCGCTCAACGCGCTGTCGCTGTTCGGCCTGGTACTGGCCATCGGCATCGTGGTGGACGACGCCATCGTGGTGGTGGAGAACGTCGAACGTAACATCGGCCTGGGCCTGAACCCGGTGGAAGCCACCAAGCGCGCCATGCGCGAAGTGACCGGCCCGATCATCGCCACCGCCCTGGTGCTGTGCGCGGTATTCGTGCCCGCGGCCTTCATCAGTGGCCTGACCGGACAGTTCTACAAGCAGTTCGCCCTGACCATCGCCATTTCCACGGTGATCTCGGCCTTCAACTCCCTGACCCTGTCCCCGGCCCTGGCGGCAGTGCTGCTCAAGGAACACCACGCGCCCAAGGACCGTTTCTCGCTGTTCCTCGACAAGCTGCTGGGTGGCTGGCTGTTCAAGCCGTTCAACCGCTTCTTCGAGCGCGCCAGCAACGGCTACGTCGGCACCGTGCGCCGGGTCATCCGTGGCAGCGGCATCGCCCTGTTCTTGTATGCCGGCCTGATGGTCCTGACCTGGTTCGGCTTCGCCCACACGCCCACCGGCTTCGTTCCGGCCCAGGACAAGCAGTACCTGGTGGCCTTCGCCCAGTTGCCGGATGCGGCGAGCCTGGATCGTACCGAAGACGTGATCAAGCGCATGTCCGACATCGCCCTGAAACAGCCTGGGGTGGAAAGCGCCGTGGCCTTCCCCGGCCTGTCGATCAACGGCTTCACCAACAGCCCGAACAACGGCATCGTCTTCGTCACCTTGAAGCCCTTTGAGGAGCGCAAGGACCCGAGCATGTCCGCCGGCGCCATCGCCGGGGCCCTGAACGGCAAGTACGCTGACATCCAGGATGCCTACATGGCGATCTTCCCACCGCCACCGGTACAAGGCCTGGGCACCATCGGCGGGTTCCGCCTGCAGGTCGAGGACCGTGGCGGCCTGGGCTACGAGGACCTGTACAAGGAAGTGCAGAACGTCATCACCAAGAGCCGCAGCGTGCCGGAACTGGCCGGGTTGTTCACCAGCTACCAGGTCAACGTGCCCCAAGTGGACGCGGCCATCGATCGGGAAAAGGCCAAGACCCACGGCGTGGCGATCTCGGACATCTTCGACACCCTGCAGATCTACCTGGGTTCGCTGTATGCCAACGACTTCAACCGCTTCGGACGCACCTACCAGGTCAACGTCCAGGCCGAGCAGCAGTTCCGCCTGGAAGCCGAGCAGATCGGCCAGCTGAAGGTGCGCAACAACAAGGGCGAGATGATCCCCCTGGCGACCTTCATCAAGGTCAGCGACACCGCAGGTCCCGACCGCGTCATGCACTACAACGGCTTCGTCACCGCCGAGATCAACGGCGCGGCAGCTCCGGGCTACAGCTCCGGGCAAGCGCAAGCGGCGATCGAGAAGCTGCTCAAGGAAGAACTGCCCAACGGCATGACCTATGAATGGACCGAGTTGACCTACCAGCAGATCCTGGCTGGCAACACCGCGCTGTTCGTGTTCCCGCTGTGCGTACTGCTGGCCTTCCTGGTGCTGGCCGCCCAGTACGAAAGCTGGAGCCTGCCACTGGCGGTGATCCTGATCGTGCCCATGACCCTGCTGTCGGCCATTGCCGGGGTGATCATCTCCGGGGGCGACAACAACATCTTCACCCAGATCGGCCTGATCGTACTGGTGGGCCTGGCGTGCAAGAACGCGATCCTGATCGTCGAGTTCGCCAAGGACAAGCAAGAGGAAGGCCTGGACCCGCTGGCCGCCGTACTGGAAGCCTGCCGCCTGCGCCTGCGGCCGATCCTGATGACCTCCTTCGCCTTCATCATGGGCGTGGTGCCCCTGGTGATCTCCAGCGGCGCAGGTGCGGAAATGCGTCATGCCATGGGTGTGGCGGTGTTCTCCGGGATGCTCGGGGTGACCTTCTTCGGCCTGCTGCTGACCCCGGTGTTCTATGTCCTGATCCGCAACTACGTGGAGCGCAGCGAGGCCCGCAAGGCCGCCCGCGCCCTGCAACTGGAGACGCAACAATGAGTTCGAAAGTCTTCCTGCCGAGCCTGCTGGTACTGGCCCTGAGCGCCTGTGCGGTAGGTCCGGACTACCAGACCCCGAGCACCGAGGCGGCGCATATCAGCGCCGCCGGCGACACCGCTGCAGGCCAGAGGAACTTCGATCGCGCGCGCTTCGAAGGCATCTGGTGGCAGCAGTTCGACGATCCGACGCTCAACCAGCTGGTGAGCCAGTCGCTCAAGGGTAACCGTGAGCTGCGGGTGGCCTTCGCCCGCCTGCGGGCCGCCCGGGCGATCCGCGATGACGCCAGCAACGACGCCATGCCGACCATCACCAGCCGCGCCAGCAGCAACCTGGGCAAGGGCCAGGTGCCCGGCCAGACCAGCAAGCGGGTCAATAGCGAGCGCTACGACCTGGGGCTGGACATGGCCTGGGAGCTGGACCTGTTCGGCCGCATCCAGCGCAACCTGGAAGCCACCGAAGCCGACCAGCAAGCCGCCGAGGCCGACCTCTACCAGTTGCAGGTGACCATGATCGCCGAGCTGGTGGATGCCTACGGCCAGCTGCGTGGCGCACAACTGCGGGAAAAGATCGCCCTGGCCAACCTGGACAACCAGAAGGCCTCGCGCAAGATCACCGAAAGCCTGCGTGATGCCGGAGTGGGCGACCAGCTGGACGTAGTCCGCGCCGATGCGCGCCTGGCCGCGGTGGAGGCCAGCGTGCCGCAACTGCAGGCCGAGCAGGTGCGCCAGCGCAACCGCATCGCCACCCTGCTGGGTGAGCGTCCGGACAAGCTCAGTGTCGACCTTTCGCCCGCGCAGTTGCCGGCCATCGCCAAGGCCTTGCCGATCGGCGATCCGGGCGAGCTGCTGCAGCGACGGCCGGACGTCCTCAGCGCCGAACGCAAGCTGGCCGCCGCCACCGCGCGAATCGGCGTGGCCAAGGCCGATCTGTTCCCGCGGGTCAGCCTCAGTGGTTTCCTCGGCTTCACCGCCGGGCGTGGTTCGCAGATCGGCTCCTCGGCGGCCAATGCCTGGGCCCTGGGCCCGAGCATCACCTGGGCCGCCTTCGACCTGGGCAGCGTGCGGGCGCGCCTGCGCGGCGCCGACGCCAATGCCGACGGAGCCCTGGCCAACTATGAGCAGCAGGTGCTGCTGGCCCTGGAAGAATCGGAGAATGCCTTCAGCGACTACGGCAAGCGCCAGCAGCGCCTGCTCTCGCTGATCCGCCAGAGCGAGTCCAGCCGCGCCGCCGCCGACCTGGCCGAGATCCGCTATCGCGAAGGCACCGTGGACTTCCTGGTGCTGCTGGATGCCCAGCGCGAACGCCTGGCCGCCGAAGACTCCCAGGCCCAGGCCGAAGTCGAGCTGTACCGCGGCATCGTCGCCATCTACAAGGCCCTGGGCGGTGGCTGGCAACCCGAGACGGTGGCCAGCAACTAAGTATTTGCAACGAGCTCCTTTGGTTGGCCGCAACCAACCAATGTTTGGCCCCGTGGATCATTCGGTCGCGGGGCCTTTTTTTGCCCGGATACCGACCTGCCGCCACGCAAGGCTGCGTCCGGCTTGGGTGGCAGGTCGAAGTAGCAGGCGCAGGCGCTTGCCACCGCTGAAGATCGCCAAGCAAGGTCCTGCGGGCCTTCGTGCAGCCTCGCCGATGGCTCGACAGCGGCTACACGGCGAAGGATCGCCGATAGAGGCGCTCGATCAACCAGTCGGCCATTACGATTGGACAGCCACCCGGCCCGCTCCTAACCTGCGCTCGCCTCGTAGTCGCCCAGGCCTTCATCCCCATGATCGTGCGTCCCAAACCGAACCTGATCGCCCTGCTCTTCGCCCTCAAGGGCTCGATCGCCAAGCGCATCGCCTTGCGCTGCGCCCTGGTGACCCTGCTGGCCTCGGTCATTGTGCTGGTGGAAACCCTGCAGCCCAGCTACTTCTCCAGGGTCAGCGCCACACCGTTCACCCTGCTGGGGCTGTCGTTGTCGATCTTCATGAGCTTTCGCAACAACGCCTGCTATGACCGCTGGTGGGAGGGCCGCAAGCAACTGGGGCAGCTGGCCATCGAGGTGCGCTCGCTGATCCGCGAGAGCCTGGTGCTCGAAGGCCATCGCGAACGTGAAGGCTTGCTGCGTGACCTCTGTGGTTTCGCCCACAGCCTGATCGCCCGGCTGCGCCACGAGGACGAGGCCAGTGCCCTGGCACCCTGGGCCCAGGCGCCCGTGGACCGGCAGCACCCGAACCTGACCGACGCCCAGTTGCAGCACATCGGCCGGCGCTGCTCGCAATGGGCACGACAAGGACTGATCAGCGAATGGCGCTATACCCAGCTGGAAACTCGCCTGGTCAGCCTGAGCCTGGTCCAGGCGGCCTGCGAACGTATCCAGAACACTCCGCTGCCCTTCCCCTATACCCTGCTGCTGCACCGCACCATCTACCTGTTCTGCATCCTCCTGCCGTTCGCCATGGCCGAGCCGCTGGGCTGGCTGGCGCCGATCTTCACCGCCATCGTCAGCTACACCTTCCTGGGCCTGGACGAAATCGGCGACGACCTCGAAAACCCCTTCGGCTACGACGACAACGACCTGCCCTGCAGTGCTCTACTGCGCGGCCTGGAGCGCGAAGTGCTGGCGGCGTTGGGTGAACCGCAACTGCCACCGCCGCTGGAACCCCGGGAATACGTGTTGACCTGATCGCGGGTTTGACTCGGGCCGGTTCCTGGTCGAAGCTTGCTCCCTCTTCAAGTCGCCAATTTCCCATGCCCATGACCCGAGCCCGTCGCTACCTGCTGATCAGCCTGCCCATCGTCATCCTACTGGTCCTGGCCTGGTCGTTCTGGCGCAGCGCTCCGCCGGCGGTGCCGGATGCCATCAGGCACGGCTACGGCCAGGCCCTGGAGAAGGCGCGCAACGGCCAACCCGGTGCGGCCAGGGTGCTCTACCAGCAACTGGGGCGTCCGGATCTCGATGACCAGCAACGTATCCGCCTGCTGGCGGTACTGCCCAACTACCCCAGCCCCCAGGCCCTGAAGCTGGCCGATGCCGACCTGCAGCACCCTTCGCCCGAAGTGCGCAAGGCGGCCATCAAGAGCGTGCTCGGCCTGGTGCCCAGCGGCAAGCGCAGCCTGCTGCTGGGGCCTTTGCTGAGCGATCCGGAGCAAAGCGTGCGCTTCGCCGCGGTGGACGCCCTGCTGGGCCTGTCCCCGGACGACCAGGGCCTGTATTTCGGCCCGCTGCAGCAGGTGATCGATGAATACACCCAGGTGCTCAGGACCCGTGGCGACAATGTCGAGGCCCAGTACCAGCTGGCACGCCTGTACCTGCACAACGCCGACCTGGCCAGAGCCCAGCAGACCCTGGAGCAGGCACTGAAACTGGCGCCGGACAACCTGCAGGCGGTGGTCTTGCAGATCGAGGTGCTGGACAAGCAGGGCCAGAGCGAGGCGGCCCGCCAGCTGCTGGCCAAGCAACTGCAGGCCCAGCAGGACTCGGCCTACCTGCAGCACGCCCTGGGGCTCTGGCTGCTGCACCACGGCCAGGGTGAATTCGCCCTGCTGGGCCTGGCCCGGGCAGTGGAGCTGGAGCCGAACAATGCCGCCTACCGCTACGACCTGGCCACGACCCTGCACAGCGAGCACGAACTGGAGGCCGCGCAGAAGCAGCTGGAGGAAATCGTCCAGCGCCAACCCTACAACCGCAAGGCGCGGGTGCTGCTGATCAGTTACTGGAAGGAAAGCGGCCAGTTGCAGAATGTCCAGGTGCTGTTGGCCCAGCTGGAACAACAGAACCCCGACGACCCGGCCCTGCAGCAAGGACTCTGACCTTTCGCCCCCTACCGCGCGATCCCTTTCGTGGCCGCTACGCGCCCGCGAGGCTGCGCCAAGCTCCGCAGGACCTTCTTCGATCTTCAGGCGATCCCGCCTGCTGCACCGGCTATAACCCATGGTGGCGATAAAAGGTTGAACCGCGCTGGCGGCAAACGGTCAAGTGATCAAAGCGGCATCGCGGCCCGCGTGCCGCCGCCGATCGGATCCATTGCGAGGGGATTGCTTGATCACTTCATCTGCGTTGCTCAGCGAAAAGGCCAGCATCGGCATCGAAGGCCTGGACGACATTCTCAACGGCGGCCTGTCCCGCAGCCACGTATTCCTGCTGGAGGGCGAACCCGGCACGGGCAAGACCACCGTCGCCCTGCACTTTTTGCGGGCCGGGGCCCAGGCCGGTGAGCGCTGCCTGTACATCACCCTGTCGGAAACCGAGCGCGAATTGCGCCAGGGCGCCCAGTCCCATGGCTGGGAGCTGGACGACAATATCCATATCTTCGAGCTGACCCCACCGGAGAGCCTGCTCGATACCGAACACCAGCAAAGCCTGCTGTATTCCTCGGACCTGGAATTGGGAGAAGCCACAAGGCAGATCTTCGAGGTGGTGGAACGGGTCAAGCCGACCCGGGTGGTGGTGGACAGTCTCTCGGAGATCCGCTTGCTGGCGCAGAACTCGTTGCGTTATCGCCGCCAGATCCTGGCGATCAAGCACTACTTCGTGCGCTACGACGCCACCGTCCTGCTGCTGGACGACCTGACCAGCGACACCCTGGACAAGACCGTGCACAGCGTGGCCCATGGGGTGATCCGCCTGGAAGAACTGACGCCAAGCTACGGCTCCGAACGCCGGCGTATCCGGATAATGAAGTACCGCGGCCAGAAGTACCGCGGCGGCTTCCACGACTTCACCATCCTGGGCGGCGGCGTACAGGTGTTCCCGCGCCTGGTGGCGGCCGAGTACCGCAGCGGCTACCAGCGCGGAACCCTGACCAGCGGCATCGCCGAACTGGACGCCCTGCTCGGCGGCGGGATAGCCAGCGGTTCCAGCACCCTGATCCTCGGCCCGGCCGGCACCGGCAAGTCGCTGCTGGCGCTGATCTTCGCCGCCGCCGCGGTGGCCCGGGGCGAGAAGGCCGCGCTATTCATCTTCGATGAAGAACTGGGCCTCTTGTTCGAGCGCATGGCCAACCTGGGCATCGACCTGCACGCCTTGCGCGACAGTGGCGACCTGATCATCGAGCAGGTGGACGCCGCCGAGCTGACGCCGGGCGAGCTGTCGCACCGGGTGCGGCGCTGCGTCGACCAGGGCCAGATCAAGACCGTGGTGATCGACAGCATCAATGGCTACCAGGCGGCGATGCCCGAAGAGAACGCCCTGGTGCTGCACATGCACGA
The DNA here is from genome assembly GCF_002112765.1 of Pseudomonas sp. B6(2017). NCBI lineage: Bacteria > Pseudomonadati > Pseudomonadota > Gammaproteobacteria > Pseudomonadales > Pseudomonadaceae > Pseudomonas > Pseudomonas sp. B6(2017). The sequence goes on from NZ_NEIQ01000015.1 coordinate 29,855, forward strand.
GCTGTTGCTGTACCTCAATCGCCAGGGCGCGGCGACCTTCATGACCGTGGCCCAGCATGGCCTGGTGGGCGACATGCAAGCCCCGGTGGACATCACCTACCTGGCCGATACGGTGATCCTGCTGCGCTACTTCGAAGCCCTGGGCAAGGTGCGCCGAGCCATCTCGATCATCAAGAAACGCACCGGCAGCCACGAATCGACCATCCGCGAATACCGCATCAGCGGCCAGGGCCTGACCATCGGCGAGCCCCTGGAGGCCTTCCAGGGCGTACTGCGTGGCGTGCCCAACTACCAGGGCGAGGACAAGCCATTGCTCAAGGACGAGGTGCCATGACCCTAGGCCCGGCCTTTTCCGAACGGGCCCTGGTGCTCACGCCCCATGGCCGCGACAGCCAGCTGGCGCAGATGATGCTGAGCGAAGCCGGCGTCAGGAGCTTGATCACCCCGCACCTGGGTGCCCTGTGCGAAGAACTGGAGCAAGGCGCGGGGCTGGCGATCATCGCCGCCGAAGCCTTGCTGGGGGTCGACCTCGAGCCGTTGCTGCGCCATCTGGAGCAGCAGCCGGCCTGGTCGGACCTGCCCATTGTGTTGCTGACCCACCATGGCGGGCCGGAACAGAATCCGGCCGCCAGGTTCAGTACGCCGTTGGGCAACGTCAGCTTCCTCGAACGGCCGTTCCACCCCGCTACCCTGATCAGCCTGGTCAGTACCGCATTGCGTGGCCGGCGCCGCCAATACGAGGCCCGGGACCGGCTGATCGACCTGAGCCAGAGCGAGCTGCGCCTGCAACGCACCCTGGAAACCCTGGAACAGCAGGTGGAGGAACGCACCGCGCAGCTGCGGCATAACGAAGAGGCCCTGCGCCAATCGCAGAAGATGGAAGCGGTCGGCCAGCTCACCGGCGGCATCGCCCATGACTTCAACAACATGCTCACCGGCATCATCGGCAGCCTGGAGCTGCTGCGTCGGCGCCTGGCCCGGGGCCGGACCGAAGACCTGGACAGCCTGATCGAACTCGGGGTGACCTCGGCCAACCGCGCCGCCGGCCTGACCCACCGCCTGCTGGCCTTCTCCCGGCGCCAATCGCTGGATGCCAAGCCCGTGGAGATGAATGCCCTGGTCAGCTCCATGGGCGAGCTGCTGCAACGCAGCCTCAGCGAGAACATCCGGCTGGAACTGCGCCTGTACGAGCAGCTGTGGGTAGCCGAGGCCGATCCCAACCAACTCGAGAGCGCCCTGCTCAACCTTGCGCTCAATGCCCGGGATGCCATGCCCGACGGAGGCCAGTTGCTGGTTGAGACCTTCAATCGCCAGCTGGACGCAGCCTTCACCCAGGCCCACGACAACCTCGAACCCGGCGACTACGTGGTGCTGCGAGTCAGCGACAACGGCTGCGGCATGCCCGAAGCCATCCTCAACCGGGTATTCGATCCCTTCTTCACCACCAAGCCCATCGGCCAGGGCACTGGCCTGGGGCTGTCGATGATCTATGGCTTCAGCAAGCAGTCCCGCGGCCACGTGACCCTGGACAGTACCCAGGGCCAGGGCACCCAGGTCTGCCTGTACCTGCCGCGTTTTCGCGGTGACTCGGCCAGCGATGAACATCAGGCAGAGGAGCAAGCGGTCGCCGCGCAAAACGGCGAGACGGTATTGATCGTCGAAGACGACCCGGCGGTGCGGGTGCTGGTCAGTACCGTGCTGGGCGAGTTGGGCTACCACTTCCTCGAGGCCGGCGATGCACATGACGCCATGCCGATTCTCGATTCACCACAGCGCATCGATCTCCTGGTCAGCGACGTGGGCCTGCCAGGCATGAACGGACGGCAGCTGGCGGAAATCGGGCGGCAATTGCGCCCACAGCTCAAGGTGCTGTTCATTACCGGCTACGCCGAGCATGCGGCGGTCCGGGGCGGCTTCCTCGATCCTGGCATGCAGCTGATCACCAAGCCGTTCACCTTCGACCTGCTGACCACCAAGGTGCGGGAAATGCTCCGCGACTGAGGCGTCTCAGGCCAGCAGTCGCTGGATCTGCTCGTGCAGGCTGTCGAGGTCGAACGGCTTGGCCAGGATCGGCGCCTTGCGGGTGATGGGGCTATCGCACTCGAGGATTTCGTTGGGATAACCGCTGATGAAGATCACCTTCAGGTCCGGGCGCAGCTTGACTGCGGGTTCGGCGATCATCACCCCGGTGATGCCACCCGGCAGCCGGTAATCGGTGACCATCAGGTCCAGGTTGGGCTTGGTGGCCAGGATCTCGAACGCCTGCTCGCCGTTCTCGGCCTGCAGTACCCGATAGCCCAGGCCCGACAGGTAGTCGGCCAGCAGCATCAGGATCACCGGTTCATCTTCGACGATCAGTACGACGTCTTGTGCATCTTCACTCATGGAAAACCTTTATTCGGTCAATTACTGCAAGGAGCTGTTGGCGTTTGCCGACCTGCCCGCAGGCAAACGTCAGCAGCCACTGTACGACCATTGGCTCACGCAGAGGTTGCGTGGGCGTGACGCTTTTACGCACCAGCGGGCAATGCCGCCTCCGCCAGGGGCAGCGCGACCCGGAACAGGGCGCCCTCGCCAATCCGGCTTTCGACGCTGATCGTGCCGCCGTGGGCGGTGACGATCTGCTCGGAAATGAACAGGCCCAGGCCCAGGCCCGCGGCCACATGGCTGGCGCTGACGCGCTCGAACTGCTGGAAGATACGCCGCTGGTTGTCCTCGCTGATCCCGATCCCATGGTCCCTGACCTCGACCCGGGCCTCTCCCGCATGGCAGTAGACCCGCACCTGGATGGGGCTCTTGGCGCCATAGCGCAGGGCGTTGGTCAGCAAGTTGGAAACCACCTGCTCGATACGAAACTCGTCCCAGTTGCCTTCCACCGGCTCCTCGGCATCCAGGCTCAGGGTGGACTGCGCCGCCTCCACCTGGGGGGCGAAGTTCTCCACCAGGCCCCGCACCAACTGCGCCAGGTCGAAACGTGACGGGCGGATCGACAACTTGCCGGTACGAATTCGCGAGATGTCCAGCATGTCCTCGATCAGGCGGATCAGGCTCTTGATCTGCCGTTCGTCGCGATCGACCATGGCGTGCATCTTGTCCAGGCTGAAGGCCGCGGCATTGTCCCGGGCCAGGTGCATCTTGCGCAGCTGGGTCTCGAGGATCAGGCCATTGAGCGGAGTACGCACTTCGTGGGCGACGATCGACATGAAGTCATCGCGCATGCGCACGGCCTGTTCCAATTCGTTCTGGGTGGACTGCAGTTGCCTGAGCAGGGCCTCCTGCTCGCGCCGGCTCTGCTCCAGGGCCTCGACCTGCTGCTTCATGGCCTTGCTCTGGCGGTACAGGTCGACGAACACGTTGACCTTGCTCTTGACCGCATGGATATCCAGGGGCTTGTGCAGGAAGTCCACCGCCCCGCTCTCGTAACCCTTGAAGGCATAGTTGAGCTCGCGCCCGGCGGCACTGACGAAGATGATGGGGATGTTCTTGGTCTTCTCGGTGCCGCGCATCAGTTCCGCCAGCTCGAAGCCGTTCATGCCCGGCATCTGCACATCGAGGATGGCCATGGCGAACTCATGCTGGAGCAACAGCGACAAGGCTTCGTCGGCCGACAGTGCCTTGTACACCTGGCGGTCCTCGCGCTTGATCAGCGCCTCCAGGGCCAGCAGGTTTTCCGGCAGATCGTCGACGATCAGCAACTTGGCTTGGATATTACTTAACATGCGATTGGTTCCAGCTCGGCCAGCAGCAAGCTGATACCGCGCAAAGGGAGAATATGGTCCGGCTGGTGCAGGGCCAGTGCAGCATCGGGCATGGTCGAGACATGGGCCTCGTCGGGGTCCTGGACGATGGTCAGGCCGCCCTGGCGCTTGACCTCGGCCAGCCCGGCGGCGCCGTCCTGGTTGGCCCCGGTCAGCAGCACGGCGGCCAGGTGCTCGCCATAGGCATCGGCGGCGGACTCGAACAGGTAGTCGATGGATGGACGCGAATGGTGGATCCGCTCCTCCTGGCTCAGGGACAGGCTGCGGTCCTGCTCCACCGACAGGTGGTAGCCGGGAGCCGCGAAATACAGCGTGCCCGGAACTATCTGTTCCTTGTCGTCGGCTTCCTTGACTCGCAACGACAGGCGCCGGTCGAACACTTCGGCCAATTGGCTGCGGCGCTCATCGGGCAAGTGCAGGACTACGATCACCGGCAGGCGAAACCCACGACCCAAGCCGCCGAACAGGCTGAGCAAGGCTTCGACGCCACCAGCGGAAGCTCCCACCACCACGGCCTCGATCTGTGGCCGGGGATTGGTACTGCGGATGTCCTGGTTCATGACTTGCGGTAGATCCGTTCTTGTTTGACCAAGGGCTCGAAATGCTTGGCATAGGCGGAGAAGTCCAGGGTCTCCTTGCTGCCCAGCACCAGGAAACCACGGTGGCAAAGGGACTCGTGAAACAGCCCGAAGGCCCGATCCTGAAGCTTTTTATTGAAATAAATCAATACGTTACGACAAGAAATCAACTGCGTCTCGGAAAATACGCTGTCGGTGGCCAGGCTGTGGTCGGCGAAGGTCACGTTCTCGCGCAGGCTCTTGTCGAAGATCGCGTAGTCGTAGGCCGCAGTGTAGTAGTCGGCGAATGAACGCTTGCCGCCGGCACGCTGGTAGTTGTGGGTATAGGCCCGCACGTTCTCCAGGGAGAAGATGCCCTGCTTGGCCTTTTCCAGGGAGCTGGGGTTGATATCCGTGGCATAGATGATGGTGCGCTCCAGCAGCCCCTCCTCGCGCAGCAGGATGGCCATGGAGTAGACCTCCTCACCGGTGCTGCACCCGGCGATCCAGATCTTCAGCGACGGATAGGTCCTGAGCAGCGGCACCACTTCCTGGCGGATGGCCAGGAAATGCGAGGGGTCGCGAAACATCTCGCTGACCGGGATGGTCAGGAACTGCAGCAACTGCATGAACGCGGTCGGGTCGTGCAGGACCCGTTCCTGCAAGGCGGAAATGGTCTTGCAGTCGAACTGGCGCAAGGCATGTTGCACCCGGCGCTTGATCGAGGCGCCGGAGTAATCGCGAAAGTCGTAGCTGTATTTGAGGTAGATAGCTTCGATCAACAGACGCAGTTCGATCTCGGTATTGCGCTCCACTAAATTCTTTCCATCTTGGGTAGCCACACGCGGATAAGTGAAAACAACCGGTCGAGATCGATGGGCTTGGCCAGGTAGTCGTTGGCGCCGGCCTGGAGGCAACGCTCCTGATCGTCCTTCATGGCCTTGGCGGTGACGGCGATGATCGGCAGCTTGCGCCAGCGCGGGTCCTTGCGGATCTGCGCGGTGGCCTCGAAACCGTCCATCTCCGGCATCATCACATCCATAAGTACCAAATCGATATCCTCGACCTCGTTGAGCCTGGCGATGGCTTCCAGGCCGTTACGGCCGATCACCACCACCGCGCCCTTGTGTTCCAGGGCGCTGGTCAGGGCGAAGATGTTGCGCACGTCATCGTCCACCAGGAGGATCTTGCGCCCCTCGAACACCTTGTCGCGGCTGCGGGCGGTCTTGAGCATCTTCTGCCGTTCATGGGACAACTGGGATTCGACTTTGTGCAGAAAAAGCGTCACTTCGTCCAGCAGGCGCTCCGGTGAACGCGCGCCCTTGATGATGATCGAGCGCGAATACTTGCGCAGCTCGGCCTCTTCGTCGCGGGTCAGGTTGCGGCCGGTGTAGACGATCACCGGCGGGAAGGAACAGATGTCCTCGGTGGACATGCGCTTGAGCAGGTCGTTGCCCAGCATGTCCGGCAGCTTGAGGTCGATGACCATGCAGTCGTAGATGTTCTCGCGCAGCAGCTCCAGGGCGTCCTGGGCCAGGCCCACGGCGGTGATCTCGATATCGTCGTCGCCGATCAGCCGGGCGATGCTGTCGCGCTGCAGGTCGTCGTCCTCCACCAGCAGCACGCGCTTGACCTTCTGGGTCAGCTTGGCCTCCAGGCGGGCGAACACGTCCTTGAGCTCCTCGCGGGTCGTGGGCTTGACCGCATAGCCCACGGCGCCCATGTGCATCGCCGCTTCCACCCGGTCTTCGACCGAGATCACGTGCACCGGGATGTGCCGGGTCTGCGGATGCTCCTTGAGCCGCTGCAGCACGGTCAGGCCGGAGTGATCGGGCAGGCGCATGTCCAGAAGGATCGCATCGGGGTTGAACTGCGTGGCCAGGCCGTAGCCTTCGTCGGCGCCGTGGGCCACCAGGCACTGGTAGCCCAGCTCGTGGGCCAGGTCGAAGAGGATATGGGCGAAGTTGGCTTCATCCTCCACCACCAGGATGCTGCGGCCGCTGAACGGCGCCTTGTCCCGGTCGTCGGCGAAACGCGGGATCGGGGCAAGCTCCACCACCTCCGGCACCGCTTGCGGCGGCTGTGCCACGGCCACCGGCGCAATGGCAGCAGGTTCCGCCGGGAGCACCGGCGACTCGGCATCGTAGTGCTCCGGCAAGACCAGGGTGAAGATGCTGCCGCGCCCCGGCTCGCTGCTGACGCTGATGGAGCCCCCCAGCAGGTTGGCCAGGTCGCGGGAAATGGACAGGCCCAGGCCGGTGCCGCCATAACGCCGGTTGGTGGTGCCATCGGCCTGGCGGAAGGCTTCGAAGATGCTTTGCTGCTGGTCTTGGGCGATGCCGATCCCGGAGTCCTGCACGGCGAAGGCGATCCCGGCACCGGGGTGGGCGGACACCGTCAGGCTGACCTGGCCCTGCTCGGTGAACTTGACGGCGTTGGACAGCAGGTTCTTGAGCACCTGCTCGACCCGCTGGCGATCGGTGAACAGCGTCTGCGGCGCCCCGGGTTGCAACTCGACGCGAAACTCCAGGCCTTTTTCCGCCGTCAGTGGCTGGAACAGGTTGCCCAAGCCCTCCACCAGGCGCGATACGCTGGCGTTCTCGGGGCGGACCTCGAGCTTGCCGGCCTCGACCTTGGAGATGTCCAGGATGTCGTTGATCAGGTTCAGCAGGTCGTTGCCCGCGGAATAGATCGACTCGGCGAACTTGACCTGCTCCTCACTGAGGTTTTCCTGGGCGTTCTCGGCCAGGAGCTTGGCCAGGATCAGCGAACTGTTGAGCGGCGTGCGCAGCTCGTGGGACATGTTGGCAAGGAACTCGGACTTGTACTTGCTCGAGCGCTGCAGTTCTTCGGCGCGCTCCTGCAGCTCGATCTGCGCATCGTTGAGCTCGCTGTTCTTGCGGTCCATGGCGTCGCGCTGCTCGGACAGCACCTGGGCCTGCTCCGCCAACTGTTCGTTGGTCTGCTCCAGCTCCACTTGCTGGGTTTCCAGATGCGCCTGGGACTCCTTGAGAATCCGCGACTGTTCTTCCAGCTCCTCGTTGGCGGTCTTGAGCTCTTCCTGCTGGACCTGCAGCTCTTCGTTGAGCTGCTGGGTCTCGGCCAGCACTTCCTGCAAGCGCTGGCGGTAGCGCGCCGCCTCGATGGAGGTACCAATGTTGCCGGCGATCAGTTCCAGGAACTCGATATCGCGCTCGTCCAGCTCCCGCAGGAAGCCCAGCTCGACCACCCCGTTGACCCGCCCGTCATCATGGGACGGCACCACCAGCACGCTGCGGGGCAGACCCTCGCCCAGGCCCGAGCTGACCTTGAAGTAATCGACCGGCACCTCGTCCAGGCGAATCACCCGCTTGTGTTGGGCCGCCTGGCCCACCAGGCCTTCGTCGCTGTACAACGCCTGGCCCTGATCTTCCTGCTCGCGGGAAAAGCCATAGGTCGCCACGCGCTTGAGACCGCCATGCTCCTCGCGCACATACAAGGCCGCCACCGCCATCCCCAGGTACTGGGCGCAGAACTGCAGGATGTTGCGCCCCAACAGGTTCAGGCTCAGCTGCCCCAGCATCTGTTCGGCCAGCTCGGTCTGGCCATTGCGCAACCAGGCCTGGCGCTCCAGGCTGCGGGCACTGCGCAGTTCGGCTTCGAGGTTGTCGCTGTAGCTGCGCGACAGGGACAACAGGTCACGGCGCCCGACATAGGCCAGCAAGCCGCTGATACCCACCACGAACAGCAGGTACAGGGCAACGCTGAAAATCGTGGTACGGCTGACGTTTTCATTACGCTGCTGGCGCAGTTGCTGCTCCATGGCCACCGCATCGTCGTATTCCTTGCGGACCTCGTCGGTCAGGCGCTTGCCGCGCCCGGCCTGCACCGCCTCGCGGTAGTCGCCGTTCTTGCGGCGCAGCTCGATCATGCCCTGGGCATAGTTGTTCCATTCCAGTTGCAGGGCCTCGATGCGTCGGATCCGGTCCACCTGCTGCGGGTTATCCGCCACCAGTTCCTGCAAGCCGCGCAGCTCGCTGATGATGCGCGGCTTGGCCACTTCGTAGGGATCGAGGAAATGTTCGTTGCCGGTGATCAGGAAACCGCGCATGCCGGTTTCCAGGTCGATGGTCAGGCGCGTGGCCTCGTTGAAGTTGTTGATCACCCGGTCGGTGTGCTGCACCCACTGGATCACCGACAGCAGGTAGGTGATCAAGGACACGAAAAACACCGCACTGAGTACCCCCACGCCGAGCGGCAGGCTGATGTTGCGGGTCAGCAGCTTGCGAAAACTCTGTTCATCAACCGAGGACGGACGAATCATTGAATGGACCTTGGCACTGGTGAAAAGAAGGAAGTTTGCCCCACATTCGGCCATTGCAGCTATTTTTTATAACCTGCATGCCGGTAATCTGGGATTTGCCCTGCCGTAGCACAATAGAAGCGGTTATTCTTGCCAGCACTTGTACAAGCGATTTTTTTTGTACAGTTTCGGGAACTTGTGACCTCGCGCCATTTACTGATGCACAGGGCCGCCTGCTGCGGTTCCACCGAATCCAACCCTTGAGAGTGCCCCTATGCCCGCTAGTGCCCCTACCATCCTAGTCGTCGAAGACGATGCCATCGTGCGCATGCTGATCGTCGACGTCCTCGAAGAACTGGAATTTTCGGTGCTCGAGGCCGATGGCAGTGAGGCGGCGCTGGAACGCTTGCAGGACCAGGAGCAAGCCATCGACCTGCTGATGACCGATGTCGGCCTGCCGGGCATGAACGGCCGGGAGCTGGCCGAGCGCGCACTGTTGCTGCGTCCCCGGTTACCGGTGCTGTTCGCCAGCGGTTATGCCGAGTCCATCGACGTACCCGGCGGCATGGCGGTGATCGGCAAGCCGTTCTCCATCGACCAACTGCGCGACAAGGTGCGCAGCATCCTCGGCTGAAGCGGGTCTGCCCCCCGGGGGCTGTGGTTTAATGGCGGCCTTTTTTTGCTCTCGCCCGCCAGGAACCCTACTCCATGCCCCTCACCGCCGCGACCAAGGTCCTGATCATTGGTTATGTCTGGCCCGAGCCGCGCTCCTCGGCCGCCGGCGGGCACATGATGCAGATCCTGCAGTGCTTTCTCGACCAGGGCTGGGACCTGACCTTCAGCAGCCCGGCCAAGCCCGGCGAACACAAGGAAGACCTCGAGGCCCTGGGCATCCGCGAATGCCCGATCGAGCTGAACAACGCCAGCTTCGACCGCTTCGTCGCCGAGCTGGCGCCGGACATCGTGCTGTTCGACCAGTTCATGATGGAGGAGCAATTCGGCTGGCGCGTGGAGCAGCATTGCCCCGCAGCCGTTCGGGTCCTGGAGAGCTCGGACCTGCAATGCCTGCGCCATGCCCGCCACCAGCGCCTCAAGGACCACCTGAACAGCGGCGCCGGGGACGACGACTTCAGCCCGCTGTTCGCCCGGGCCCAGGCGGACGAGTTCCGGCACATGGCCGAGACCGACCTGGCCAAGCGCGAGATCGCCGCCATCTACCGTTGCGACCTCAGCCTGATGGTTTCACAGGTGGAGATCCAGTTGCTGCAGGAGCAGTTCCGCCTGCCGCCGGCATTGCTGCACTGGTGCCCACTGATGCTCGACCCATGGCCCGAGGCCTGCGTGCCCTTCGAGCAACGTGCGCACTTCCTCAGCATCGGCAACTTCCGCCATGCGCCGAACTGGGACGCCGTGCTCTGGATGAAAAGCCGCGTCTGGCCATTGATCCGCCAGCAGCTACCCAACGCGCAACTGCAGCTGTACGGCGCCTATACCCCACCCAAGGCGGTGGCCCTGCATAACCCGGCCCAGGGCTTTTACATCATGAACTGGGCCGAAGATGCCTTGCAGGTAATGAGCGCCGCGCGCATCTGCCTGGCGCCGTTGCGCTTTGGCGCCGGAATCAAGGGCAAGCTGCTCGATGCCATGCTCTGCGGCACCCCCAGCGTGACCACGCCGATGGGTAGCGAATCCATGAACGAACCTGGCCTGCCCTGGCCCGGCATGGTCGCCGAATCCGCCAGCGCCCTGGCGACGGCGGCAGTGCGCCTGTACCAGGACCAGGCCTTGTGGCAACAGGCCCAGGCCGATGGCATGCGACTGCTAGAGGCGCGTTACCGGCGGCAAGTCCATGGCCCGGCCTTGATCCAGCGCCTGCAAGAATGCCGCGAGCATCTGGTACAAGAGCGTCGGGACAACTTCACCGGCGCCATGTTGCGCCACCACCATCACAAGAGCACCCAGTACATGGCCCAATGGATCGAGGCCAAGAACCGCCCCTGATCCTTGGCCGCCGATAACGCAGCGCCGGTGGAAAGTCCCTCTCAATCGGCGTTCGAGCCGTATTCGGTTGGCCTATCCCCCCTCTTCAACCAGGCCCCTTGCAGCACTGGGGCCTGAGTCCTTGCCCGTGCCACCCGGCACTCCCTTCGCTACCGGGCCTGCGACCCTCAGCCATGGCCCGGCCAGCCGCGCGCCTATCAGGCACTGCGGTTCGCGGTCCGGGACGACGGTCGTCGGCAAGACGCCATCGGCCGAGCCAAACCGACAAAGGCGTCCATTCTGAGAAGCGATCTCGTTCAGCTTCCATTCAGCAGTTGTCAACAATCTTCATTTAGTAATGAGTATCATTATGTTACAACTTAGCTCCCTACCTTGTTTCCCCGCGGGGGCTGAATGCTCGTTCCATTTCTGATCATGCTGCGCGAAGGGATCGAAGCCGCGCTCATCGTTGGCATCATCGCCAGCTACCTGCAACAGACCGGACGCGGCCAATGGATGCCCGCCGTGTGGATTGGCGTGTTCCTCGCCGCGGCCCTGGCCCTGCTGGTCGGCGGCGGGCTGGAGCTGGTGAGCGCCGAGTTCCCGCAGAAGCAACAGGAATTGTTCGAGGGCATCGTCGGCCTGGTGGCCGTGGGCATCCTCAGCTCGATGGTGTTCTGGATGCGCAAGGTCGCACGCTCCATCAAGCATTCCCTGCAAGCCTCCCTGGACCAGGCCCTGGCCGGCTCCCGGAACCAGCTCATTGCGCTGATCGCCATGGTGTTCTTCGCCGTCGCCCGCGAAGGCCTGGAAACCGTGTTCTTCCTGTTGGCGGTATTCCAGCAGAGCGAAGGCCCCGGCGCGCCCATCGGCGCCCTGCTGGGGCTGGTAGCGGCGATCATCGTCGGCTACCTGATCTATACCGGCAGCATGCGCCTGAACCTCGGCGCCTTCTTCCGCTGGACCGGGCTGTTCATCCTGGTGGTGGCCGCCGGCATCCTCGCCAACTCGGTGCAGGCGCTGCATGAGGCCGGGCTGTGGAACCACCTGCAGACCGTGCTCTTCGACTTCAGCGCCAGCCTGCCCATGGACAGCCCCCTGGGCTCGGTCCTGGCCGGCATGTTCGGCTACCAGGAGGCCCCCACCATCAGCACCCTAGGCGCCTACATGCTGTACCTGGCGGTGACCCTGGTACTGTTCTTCCTGCCCGGCGCCACGCCTGCCAAGGCGCCCGGCCCGTCGTCTTCCGTTTCCAGTCAGTAAGGTTCCCCATGACCCAGCAAGCCTCTCCCCAGGCCTCGCCGCCTCGCGCTCTGCGTTGGGCGGTTGCCGGTTCGGTGATCGTGATGGTCGCCGCCGGCGGGCTGTTCTACTACGCCTCGCAACTGGCGGTCAGCAAGCGCCAGGCCCACCAGGGCGAGATCACCGTGACCATCCACCCGCACAGCTGCGAGCCCAACGCGCTTACCGTGCCCGCCGGCCGCGCCAGCTTCCGCATCGTCAACCGCTCGGAGCGCGCCGTGGAGTGGGAAATCCTCGATGGCGTGCTGGTGGTCGAGGAGCGGGAAAACATCGCCCCGGGCCTGAGCCAGGTGATCAACGCCAACCTGCAGCCCGGCGACTACGCCATCACCTGCGGCCTGCTGAGCAATCCCCGGGGCACTCTGCACGTGACCCCTACCGCCGAGTCCGACGCCCAGGCCAAGGCCCGGCCGTCGCTGGTGGCCTTCGTCGGCCCGCTGTCGGAGTTTCGCGTCTACCTGAGCACCCAGGGCAGCGCCCTGGTCAAGGCGGTCACGGCCTTGCAGCAAGCCATCGAGGCCGATGACCTGGCCCAGGCCCAGGCCCTCTACGTGCCGGCCCGCGCCGCCTACCAGCGCCTGGCTGCGGCCGCCCAGCGCCTGGCCGAGCTGGACAACGCCATCAATGCCCGCGCCGATTACTTCGAGCAACGCGAGCAAGACCCGGGCTTCACTGGTTTCCACCGCCTGGAGTACGGGCTGTTCCAGCGCCACGACCTCAAGGGCCTGGCCCCGGTGGCTCGACGCCTGTCCCAGGATGTCGCCAGCCTCAAGCAGCAACTGCTGGCCCAGACCCTGCCGCCGGAACAACTGGTGGGCAGCGTCGCCCGCAACATGCGCAACCTGGCCGAGCTGCGCGCCACCAGCGGCGAGGAGGAACGCTACAGCCACAGCGACCTCAGCGGTTTTGCCGCCAACCTGGAGACCACGCGCAAGGTCGTCGACCTGCTGCGGCCCTTGTTGGCCAAGTCCGCCGCGCCGTTGCTGGCCCGGGTGGATGAGGCCGGCAACGCCCTGGGGGCGCGCCTGGACAACCTGCGCGACGGCTTCGGCTACCAGGGCTACGACAAGGTCGACGCCGGCCAACGCCAAGAGCTCGCCGACAAGGCCAAGGCCCTGGCCGACGCCCTCGATGGCATCGATCCCGCACTGGGCCTTTCGGGCCTGTAACCACACGAGTCCTGCGCAATGAACGATTCAGACCAGTCCAACCCTTCCTTCAGCGCCCAGCGCCGGCGCGTGCTGCTGGGCATGGGCGCCGCCGGCGTGGCCCTGGCCGGTAGCAGCCTGGCCGGCCCGGCCAGGGCCGAACAGGCGCCGGCCCAGGTGACCGTGGCACCCAGCAGCGACCAGACCCAGGAGCACAACGCCTTCCACGGCCAGCACCAGAGCGGCATCGTCACCGCGCGCCCTGCTGCCGGAATGATGGTGGCCTTCGATGTTCTGGCCAGCGACCGCGAGGACCTGGAGCGCCTGTTCCGCACCCTCAACGAGCGCATCGCCTTCCTCATGCAGGGCGGCCCGGTGCCCCAGGTCGATCCGAAACTGCCGCCGCTGGACTCGGGCATCCTCGGCCCGGTGGTGACCCCGGACAACCTGACCATCACCGTCTCGGTGGGCGAGTCACTGTTCGACGAACGCTTCGGCCTGGCCGACGCCAAGCCCAAGCGCCTGGTGCGCATGGTGGGCTTTCCCAACGACGCCCTGGAGCCGGCCTGCTGCCATGGCGACCTGAGTTTGCAGTTCTGCTCCAACACCGCCGACACCAACATCCATGCCCTGCGCGACATCGTGAAGAACCTGCCGGACCTGCTGCTGGTACGCTGGAAACAGGAAGGCAGCGTACCGCCCCAGGCCCCGGCCAAACCGGGCGAGCCGGCCCAGAGCGCGCGCAATTTCCTGGGCTTTCGCGATGGCTCGGCCAACCCCGACTCCAACGACCAGAAGGCCATGCAGCAGATCGTCTGGGTCCAGCCCGGCAGCGACGAACCGGCCTGGGCCGCCCATGGCAGCTACCAGGCGGTGCGCATCATCCGCAATTTCGTCGAACGCTGGGACCGCACCCCGCTGCAAGAGCAGGAAAGCATCCTCGGCCGGATCAAGGCCAGCGGCGCGCCCATGGACGGCCAGCACGAAAGCCAGGTCCCGGACTACGCGAAGGACCCCCACGGCAAGGTGACCAAGCTGGATGCCCACATCCGCCTGGCCAACCCGCGCACCGCCAAGACCCAGCAGAACCTGATCCTGCGCCGACCGTTCAACTACTCCAACGGCGTGAACAAGAACGGCCAGCTGGACATGGGCTTGTTGTTCATCTGCTACCAGGCGGACCTGGAAAAAGGCTTCATCACCGTGCAGAACCGGCTCAACGGCGAGCCCCTGGAGGAGTACCTCAAGCCCACCGGCGGTGGTTATTTCTTCACCCTGCCGGGAGTCACCGGCGACCAGGACTTCATCGGTCGTTCGCTGCTCGCCGCCACGGCTGCCAAGGCCAATACCTGATCTGCCCCAACACAATAACCCCCACGGAAACGTCCCATGAAAAAGTCGCCTCTCGCTGTGTTGCTGACCCTTGGCTTGCTCCACGCTCCGCTGTCGGCACTGGCCGCCCCCGCGCCGCTGGAGCTGGTGGGGCCGATCTCCGACTACAAGATCTACGTCACCGAACAACTGGATGAACTGGCCAGCCATACCCAGCAGTTCACCGATGCGGTGAAGCAAGGCGACCTGGCCAAGGCCCGGCAGCTCTACGCACCGACCCGGGTCTACTACGAGTCGATCGAGCCGATCGCCGAGCTGTTCAGCGACCTGGACGCCTCCATCGACTCACGCGTCGACGACCACGAACAGGGAGTCAAGGCCGAGGACTTCACCGGTTTCCACCGCCTGGAGTACTCGCTGTTCTCCGAGAACAGCACCCAGGGCCTGGGCGACCTGGCCGACCGCCTGAACAAGGACGTCAAGGACCTGCAAGCCCGCGTCGCCGGCCTGACCTTCCCACCGGAAAAAGTGGTCGGCGGGGCCGCTGCCCTGCTCGAGGAAGTGGCCGCGACTAAGGTCTCCGGCGAGGAAGACCGCTACAGCCACACCGACCTCTATGACTTCCAGGGCAACATCGACGGGGCCAAGAAGATCGTCGACCTGTTCCGTCCGCAGATCGAGAAACAGGACCAGGGCTTCGTCGCCAAGGTGGACAAGAACTTCGCCACCGTGAACAAGATCCTGGCCAAGTACAAGACCGCGGACGGCGGCTTCATGACCTACGACAAGGTCAAGGAGAACGACCGCAAGGCCCTGGTGGGCCCGGTCAATACCCTGGCCGAGGACCTCTCCACCCTGCGCGGCAAGCTGGGCCTGAACTGATTCCTCGGCCCCTGGCGGGAACCGGCGTGCCGGTTCCTGCTCCATCGCTCCGCTCTCTTGCGCTGCAAATTAGGCCTGGGCAGCCGTGCGTTATCCCGATAACGTGCACGCCCCGATGTTCCTCATGGAAGACCCGCTATGCCCACTCCCGCCGCCTCCAGGCCCCTCTCGCTCTTGCCGCTGATGGCGGCCTACATGGCCTGCACCATGTCGATGATGGCCTTCGTCTCGCTGATCGGGCCGATTTCCCGGGTGCTGCACCTGCAAACCTGGCATGCCGGAGTGGCGGTGACCGTGGCCGGGGTGATCTGGGTCCTGCTGGCCCGTCCCTGGGGCCAGGCCAGCGATCGCTATGGCCGCCGCCGGGTGTTGCTGCTCGGGATCGCCGGCTTCACCCTGGCCTACTGGGCCCTGTGCCTGTTCATCGATGTATCCCTGCGGACCTTGCCCAGTGTCGCCGTGGCCTTCGCCGGCCTGGTATTGGGTCGTGGCTTGATCGGCGCCTTCTATGCGGCAGTGCCAGTGGGCGGGTTCGCCCTGGTGGCCGACCACTTCGAACCCCAGCACCGGGCCCGGGCCATGGCCTCCCTGGGCGCGGCCAACGCCGTAGCCCTGGTGGTAGGACCGGCCGTCGCCGCGCTGCTGGCCCGGCACAGCTTGAGCCTGCCCTTCTACGTCATGGCCATCCTGCCGCTGCTGGCGCTGGTGGTGATGCATCGACAACTACCACGCCAGGAACTGCACCTGGCCCAGGCGCCAGGCCGGGTGCGCCTGAACGATCCGCGGCTGGCCCGACCAATGGTGGTGGCCTTCGTCGCCATGCTCTGCGTGACGCTGGCGCAGATCACCGTGAGCTTCTATGCCATGGATCGCCTGCAGATGAATTCCGCCGATGCGGCGCAGACCGCCGGGATCGCCCTGACCATGGTCGGCCTGGCCCTGATCTGTGCCCAACTGGTGGTGCGCAAGCTGGAATGGCCGCCACTGCGGATGATTCGCTTCGGCGCCCTGCTTTCCGCGGTGGGTTTTGCCGGGGCCATGCTGGTGGACAGTGCCTGGGGGCTGTGGTTGACGTTCTTCGTCTCGGCGGCCGGCATGGGTGGGGTGTTTCCCTCGTTCTCGGCCCTGGCAGCCAACTCGGTGCAGGCTTCGGAACAAGGCGCCACGGCCGGTAGCATCGGCGCCGCCCAGGGCCTGGGCGCAGTGGTCGGGCCAATGGCCGGCACCTTGATCTACGCCATGGAGCCACGCCTGCCCTACCTGCTGGCGGCGCTGCTGCTGGCGTTGGTGGCGCTGTGGCCCTACCCGCCGAAGACCAGCTGATCCACTGGCCGCTGCCCCACGCCGATATCGACTTGCACAAAGGGCCTGTGGCCCTTTGTGCAACCTCGCAGGCTCGACAGCGGCCAGGGGTCGGAGCTTCGTGTAGCCCGCATGCCACGCATGGGACACGGTGATACTCGCCGCCGGCAGGGCCTGGCGGCGACAGATCAGAGGATGCGGTACAGCAGGCGCTCGATACGCACGCGACTGACCCGACGCAGGAACTTGCTCACCGCCTCCGGGTAGTCCGCCAGGCTGTCCAGGTGCTGGAAGTGCTCGATGCGCCGGGTATGGCGGTAGATATCTTCCAGCTCGGCACGCCGCGGCTCCAGCAACTCGCCCTTGGGATCGTCCAGCAGCAGGGCGTTTTCCAGGTCCAGGCGGAACGCCCGCGGATTGAGGTTGTTGCCGGTGAGCAAGGTATAGCGCTCGTCGATCCACAGCCCCTTGAGGTGATAGGTGTTGTCGCCGTCGCGCCACAGGTGCAGGTTCAACTGCCCATTGTCGATGAACTTCTGATAGCGCTTGGCGAAACGCCGCAGGCTGATTTCATACAGATAAGGCAGCGCGGCAATGACCTTGAACGGCTCGCTGGGCGCAATGAAGAAGTCGTTGGCGGTCTTGTCGCCGACCACGATATCGATCTTCACCCCACGCTCCAGGGCGCGATTGAGTTCGCGCACCACCGGCAACGGCAGGTTGAAGTACGGGGTGCAGATGGTCAGCTGGCGCTGGGCCCCGGCCATCAGTTCGCAGATCACCCGATTCAACCGGTTGCCCTTGCCCACCCCGAGCAGCGGGCTGACCGTCAGGCCGCTCTTGTCCAGGCTGCCGGCGGCGGTGTCGTAGGTCGCATGCTTGAGACGGCTGCGCAGGTCGCCGATATCGTTGCGCAGGCTGCGGGTGGTCGGTGGCTTGGGCAGGTCCAGGCGATGCACCGCCCGTGACTCCACCAGACCGTGCTGCACCAGGTGGTGCATGGAGTCGGCCAGTTCGCGGTTATGCAACAGGTGATAACGGTCGAAGCGGTACTTGTCGAGCTTGTGCAGGTACACGTTGTTCAGGCTGGCGCCGCTGTAGAGCACGCTGTCGTCGATCACGAAGCCCTTGAGGTGCAACACCCCGAACAGCTCGCGGGTCTGCACCGGCACGCCGTAGATCGGGACCACGCTGGCATGGCTGCGGGTCATCTCCTGGTACCAGGCCGAGTTGCCCGGCTGCTTGCCGGCACCGATCAGGCCGCGCTGGGCACGCATCCAGTCCACCACGACCACCACGTCCAGTTCCGGACGGGCAGCCTTGGCGGCGTGCAGGGCTTCGAGGATTTCCTGGCCGGCTTCATCCTGCTGCAGGTACAAGGCGACGATATAGATGCGCCGGGTCGCCTGGGCAATCTGCTCCAGCAGGGTCTGACGAAATTGCGCAGCACCCCGCAGGGTGGCGAAGGCCTCGGCGGCCAGGGGGAAGCTGCGCAGCTTGGGTAGCAGGGTACGTTTGAAAAGCAACGGCATGGGCTCGCGGTGGCTCGAATCCGAAAGAGCGCAAGAGCTTACACCATGGACCGGGCGCAGTCCCCTGTCTGTCTCATATGACACTCAAACTGTCTGTCCCGAAGGGACTTGGCGTCGCTCGGAGGCCAGTTCGGAATAACATATTGACCAAGGAGAACGATCGTTCTACTATCTGCCGCATGAACGAAATCACTCACTCCGAAACACGCGACATCATTCTCGATGTCACCGAGAAGTTGATCTATAAAAGTGGCATCGCCGCCACTGGCATGGATCTTCTGGTCAAGACCGCCGGCGTTTCGCGCAAGAGCATCTATCGCTACTTCGACAACAAGGAGCAGTTGGTGGTGGCCGCTCTCGAACGGCGCGACGAGCGCTGGATGCGCTGGTACCGCGGCGAGGTGGACAAGGCCCAGGGCTCGGCCCAGCGCCTGCTGGCACTGTTCAGCGTGCTCAAGGGCTGGTTCGCCAGCGAAGGCTTTCGTGGCTGCGCCTTCATCAACACCAGCGGTGAAACCGGTGACTCGCAAGACCCGGTACGCCAGGTAGCCCGCCGCCATAAACAGAAACTGCTCGACTACCTGCTCGAGCTCTGCCAGGAACATGGCGCAGCACATCCGGCACAACTGGCGGCGCAGCTGCTGGTGCTGATCGATGGCGCCATCACCGTTGCCCTGGTCATGGGCGATCACAGTGCCGCCGATAATGCGCAATGCATGGCGCGTAAGTTATTGGACCTTTGATTACCCGCAACCTGAGCGACTTCTTAGTTGCAACAGCAACTTTCACTGGAGACAGGTCATGTCGTCTAACCCGCAAGTGCGTCCACCGCTTCCCCCCTTCACCCGCGAGTCGGCGATCGAGAAGATCCGCCTGGCCGAAGATGGCTGGAACTCCCGGGATCCGGAACGGGTATCCCTGGCCTATACCCTGGATACCCAATGGCGCAACCGCGCCGAATTCGCCCATAACCGCGAGGAGGCCAAGGCCTTTCTCAGCCGCAAGTGGGCCAAGGAACTGGACTACCGGCTGATCAAGGAACTCTGGGCCTTCACCGACAACCGCATTGCCGTGCGCTACGCCTATGAATGGCACGACGACTCGGGCAACTGGTTCCGCTCCTATGGCAACGAGAACTGGGAGTTCGACGAACAGGGGCTTATGGCCCGGCGTTTCGCTTGCATCAACGACATGCCGATCAAGGCCAGCGACCGCAAGTTCCACTGGCCCCTGGGACGGCGCCCGGACGATCACCCAGGCCTCTCGGAGCTGGGCCTGTAATCGCGATAGTCGAGCTACAAGCCGCTGCCGAGCTTGCGCGGCTGCGAGCGACAAGGCCGTCAGGCCTGCAATGCTCCAGAGCCCCTTGTGGCCCTGCGGGCCATGCGCAGCCTGCGGCAACGGCTACGCCCAGCACGCAGGGCCTTCAACGCCTCAGGCCGCGGCGTCCTGCCCGGCCTGGGCCTCCAGTTCGCGCACCAGGGGCAACACGCGGCGGCCGAAGTACTCCACTTCCTCCTGGAAGTGCAGGAAACCCGCCAGCACCAGGTCCACCCCCACGGCCTTGAGTTCGAGGATACGCCGGGCAATCTGCTCCGGCGTACCGATCAAGTTGGTCTTGAAACCATCGTTGTACTGCACCAGGTCCTCGAAGTTCGACTTGGCCCAGTTGCCCTCGCCCTCCGGCGAAGCCTTGCCGGCCTGCCTGGCCGCATCGCCGAAGGCCCGGACCGCCTCCGGGTCGGCCTGGTCGATGATCTGCTGCAACACCGCCCGCGCCTCTTGCTCGGTATCCCGGGCGATCACGAAGGCATTCACCCCGATCTTCACCTGATGCTGGTTGGCCGCGGCCTTGGCACGGATGTCCTCCACCTGGGCCTTGATCCCCTCCACGCTGTTGCCGTTGGTGAAGTACCAATCCGAGACCCTGGCGGCCATGTCCCGGGCCGCCCGGGAACTGCCGCCCTGGAAGATCTCGGGCTGGCCCAGGGGCTTGGGCTTGAGGCTGTAGTTGTCGAAACGGTAGAAATCGCCCCTGAAGGTGAAGTGATCCTCGCTCCACACCCCACGCAGGCAGCGGATGAATTCCTCGGAACGGCGATAGCGCTCGTCATGCTCCAGCCAATGCTCGCCGATGGCCTGGAACTCGCCCTTGAACCAGCCACTGACGATGTTCACCGCGATGCGACCTTCGGTCAGCTGGTCGATGGTCGCCAATTGCTTGGCCGCCAACGCCGGTTGCCAGGGCCCGGGCAGGATCGCCGCGATCACCTTGAGCTTGCTGGTGGCGGCCAGCAACGCATGGCTGAAAGCCACCGACTCATGCTGGTACTCGGCACCGTAGCCGGCGGTGAAGCGGATCTGCGTCAGGGCGTATTCGAAACCGGCGGCCTCGGCGATCTGCGCCAGCTTGCGGTTGTAGTCGATGCCCCAGTGGGTACGCTGCTCGATCTTGCTGACCACCAGGCCACCGCTGACATTGGGCACCCAATAGGCGAATTTCACGGATTGCCGACTCATGGTTCGGTCCTCGGGACTGGGAAAGGTACCCAGGCCCCGAGCAGCATATGTGCCAACCCCGCCACAGCCTCACATGGCGGCCACTGCGCGCCCGTGCGCAGCCTGCGGCAGCGACTACACGAGCCTGCGCTCCATGGGTGGCTTTCACGGATCGGCACAGCGCGTGGGAAGTACCGCGGACAGCGATTTGTTGCTGGGCTGTTGCCAGGGCAACAGTTACCGCCGGGTCGGGCACGGGCCCGGCCAGCAAAACCGCAGCCATGACAGTCGGCACGCTGTGTGCAATCACCAGCAGGACCTTTTGTCTTTTCCTGCCGATTGCGGAGCCTTGCCATGACCGAACACCAGGTGATCAATCCATTGTCCACAGGGGTCGACTACGAGCCCCTGGCCGAGCGCTTCCGGCCGATCTTCCAGCGTATCGCCGAGGGTGCGGTACAGCGTGAGCAGCAGCGCGAGCTGCCCTACGAACCCATCCGCTGGCTCAAGGAGGCGGGGTTCGGCGCGGTGCGGGTGCCAGTGGCCTACGGCGGCGCTGGCGCCTCGGTGCCCCAGCTGTTCCAGTTGCTGATCGAGCTGGCCGAGGCCGACGCCAACGTACCCCAGGCCCTGCGCGGGCACTTCGCCTTTGCCGAGGACCGGCTCAACGCCACCCCGGGCCCGGGGCGCGACCTGTGGTTCAAGCGGTTCGTCGAGGGCGACATCGTCGGCTGCGCCTGGACCGAGATCGGCGCGGTGGAGATCGGCCAAGTGCTGACCAAGGTCAGTCCGGACGGCGAGCACTGGCGGCTCGACGGCGAGAAGTTCTACAGCACCGGGAGCATCTTCTCCGACTGGATCGATGTCTACGCCCAGCGCAGCGACACCGGTGACAACGTGATCGCCGCCGTTCGCACCCGGCAGCCGGGCGTCGAGCAAAGCGACGACTGGGACGGTTTCGGCCAGCGCACCACCGGCAGCGGCACGGCGCGTTTCACCCAGGCCAGAGTGGAAGCCGGCAACGTCATCGACTTCGCCACTCGCTTCAAGTACCAGACCGCCTTCTACCAACTGGTCCTGCTGGCGACCCTGGCCGGCATCGGCCGCGCGGCGCTGCGCGATGTGGCCCATGAGGTGCGGCAGCGCCAGCGCGTCTACAGCCATGGCAACGCGCCACAAGCCAGCGCCGATGCCCAGGTGCAGCAGGTGGTGGGCGAGATCGCCGCCCTGGTGTATGTCGCCGAAGCCGCCACCCTGCGGGCCGCCCTGCCGGCACAGCGTGCGTACCTGGCGCGGTTCGCCGGCGACCCGGAGCAGGAACAGGCAGCCAACCTGGCGGCGGAACTGGAGTCGGCCACGGCCCAGGTCGCCGTCACCGAACTGATCCAGCGTGCCACCAGTGAGCTGTTCAATGCCCTCGGGGCTTCGGACGTGCGCCGGGGCAAGGCCCTGGACCGCCATTGGCGTAATGCGCGAACCGTGTCATCGCACAATCCGGCGATCTACAAGGCGCGGATCGTCGGCGATTGGCAGATCAATGGCAACGAGCCGCCGTTCGCCTGGAAGGTCGGCAACGGCCCGAAAAGCTGAGGCGCTGCGTACGCATCAACGGCGGCAGCAGGACCTTGGTCGCAGTCGCGCGGCGGCGCGCGATGCAGGTAAGATATCGGCCTTTCGCGCAGCCCCTTGCGCTCCCGCCGAATAAGCCGAATCCATGCCTTTCGATCTCAGCGTTGACTTGACCACCCTCGCCATCCTCGCCTTCGTGGCCTTCATCGCCGGTTTCATCGATGCCATCGCCGGCGGTGGCGGCCTGCTCACCACCCCGGCCCTGCTCACCGCAGGCTTGCCACCGCACCTGGTGCTGGGTACCAACAAGCTCAGTTCGACCTTCGGCTCGGCCACTGCCAGCTTCACCTTCTATCGGCGCAAGCTGTTCCACCCCCGGCAATGGATGCATGCCATCGTCGGCACCCTGGTCGGCGCCCTGACCGGGGCCATAGTCGCTCACTACCTGCCCGCCGAGTGGCTGAACAAGATGCTGCCGGTGATCGTCTTCGCCTGCGGCCTGTACCTGCTGTTCGGCGGCACGCCCAAGGCCCCGCTGGACAGCGAGGCACCGATCAAGAAGAAATGGCAATCGACCCAGGGCTTCAGCCTGGGCTTCTACGACGGCGTGGCCGGTCCGGGCACCGGGGCGTTCTGGACCGTCAGCAGCCTGCTGCTCTACCCCATCGACCTGGTCAAGGCCAGTGGCGTGGCACGCAGCATGAACTTCGTCAGCAATATCGCGGCGCTGGCGGTGTTCATCTTTTCCGGGCAGGTGGATTGGATCATCGGCCTGAGCATGGGCCTGTCGGTGATGGTCGGGGCGTTCTTCGGGGCACGCACCGCCATCAGCGGTGGTGCCAAGTTCATTCGCCCGGTGTTCATCACCGTGGTCCTGGGCTTGACCGTGCGCCTAGCCTGGCAGCACTGGTTCAGCGTGGCCTAAGCGACGCGCCACATAGAGGTCGATCAGGTAGCGGGCAATCGAGCGCGACGCCGGCAACGGCGGCAGCGCATGCACGTTGAACCACTGGGCATCCTCGATCTCGTCTTCCTGGGGCAGGATCTCGCCACTGGCGTACTCGGCATGGAAACCCAGCATCATCGAGTGCGGGAACGGCCAGCACTGGCTGCCCACGTACTGGATGTTGCGCACCTCGATGCTCACCTCCTCGCGCACCTCGCGCACCAGGCAATCCTCCGCCGACTCACCAGGTTCGGCAAAACCTGCCAGGGTGCTGTAGACCCCGGGCACGAAGCGTGGCGAACGGGCCAGCAGGATCTCGTCGCCCCGGGTGATCAGCACGATCATGCTCGGCGAGATCCGCGGATAGGCCCGCAGGTCGCAGCTCTGGCAGTACATCGCACGCTCCCCCCGCACCTGTGCCATGGGCTGGCCGCAACTGCCGCAGAAGCGATGTTCCCGAGCCCAGGTACCGATCTGCGCGGCGTACCCCAGCACCTTGTACAGGGTGTGGTCGCCCTCCAGCATGAAGGCCCGCAGGCCTTTCCAGCCGCAGCCCTGGACCTGGGCACGGGAAGCGAGCTCGAGCAGGTATACCGGCTCGCCATCGAGGTGGCCGATGCCATGCTCGGCCAGCACCGGCAGGTCCTGGTTCTTGAGCCAGTGCCGGGGGAACAGCACGCCGTTGTCGTCGTAGAGAAAACCTTCCGGGCCACGGGCCACGGCCCAGCCGCCGGGAAGGTCGGTATCCAGTACTGCGGTGGTCCAGCGTGCAATCATCTTCAGTCAGTCCAGGAATTCGGGTTTCTGTTTGCTCATGTGGGCGGCGATGGCCACGCGCAGGTCATTGGACTGGAGCATGGCGGCGTTCCAGGTGGCCACGTACTCCAGGCCATCGTCGATGCGGTGGTCGCGCATGTAGCTGAGCATTTCCTTGGTGCCGGTCACGGCGATCGGCGACTTGGCGGCGATCTCCCGGGCGATTTCCATGACCCCGTCCAGCAGGCTGGAGGCGTCGGCATAGGTGCGATTGACCAGGCCGATCTGGCGCGCCTCCTCGGCGCCGAAGGTCCGTCCGGTGTAGGCCAGCTCACGCAGCATGCCGTCGCCGATGATACGTGGCAAACGTTGCAGTGTGCCGACATCGGCGGCCATGCCGATATCGATCTCCTTGATCGAGAACTGCACGTCGGCCGCGGCATAGCGCATGTCGCAGGCGCTGATCAGGTCGATGGCGCCGCCCAGGCAGTAGCCCTGGATAGCCGCCAGCACCGGCTTGCGGCAGTTGTCCACGGCAGTGAACGAGGACTGCAGCTCGAGGATCTTGCGCCGCAGCAGGCGGGCATTGCGGCCCACGTCCTTGCCCAGTTCGTTGGCGAATCCGGCCAGCATCATCAGGTCGATGCCAGAGGAAAAGTGCTTGCCGGCACCGCTGAGCACCACCACTCGCACCGCGTCGGTCTCGTCGATCCACTGGAAGATATCGACGATCTCACGCCAGAACGCGGCGTTCATGGCGTTGATCTTTTCCGGGCGGTTGATCTGCACATGGGCGATGTTGTCAGCGAGTTCGACGCGAAAGGCTTGGTATTCGGACATGGCAGCGATCCTTTTCTGGTGAGCAGATGAGGGCCGAACTATAGCAAGTGGCAAGCGCGCCCCGTAAGGCAGCGCATTGGCCAAAAGCGGGACTGGCACAGGCCCTGCCCCGCCAGTGATGGCGCAACCGCTCAGCCCACTTTCGCCGTGCGAAACGCCGCGGTCTCGTAGGGCACCGTGACTTCGGCCTTGTCCCGCAATTGGGGTTCGCTGGCGATCAGCGCGGCGATCTGCCGGTCCACCTCGTCGCGCCCGGCCTGGGGCAAGGCGGCGATGAAGCTGGTGGAACGCACGCGATTGAACAGCACGTCCTCCACCGGGCCATGGTGTCCATGGCGAAAATGCTCTTCCTGCAACGGGCCGAAGCCGGGGTGGGGAAAGACCTGGCGCCAGGCTCCGGTGTAGTAGCGCGGCGTATCGCCCTGCAGGGCGTTGACGATGCGGTCCAGGCGCGCCACCCAGGGTACCCGTGCATCGCGCTGGTTCCACACCAGCGCCAGCTGGCCGCCCGGCTTGAGTACCCGATGGATCTCGTCCAGGGCCCCAGGGCTGGCGAACCAGTGGAAGGCCTGGGCGCAGACCACCACATCCACCGAGGCATCGCGCAGCGGCAGCGCCTCGGCACTGCCCTCCAGGACCTGGACCTCGGGCTGGGCCTGGGCCAGCCGGGCACGCATCTGCGCCACGGGCTCCACCGCGATCACCTGGGCGTCGGTGGCCGCCAGGCGCGCAGTGAACTTGCCGGTGCCGGCGCCCAGGTCCACCACTACCCTGCCCGCGCGCAGGCCCAGCGCCTGGCGCAGCCAGGGGTCCAGTTCCGGCGGATAACCGGGACGTCCCCGGACATAAGTGTCGGCAGCCTGCTGGTAGCCGTCGGCCGCTGCATGGTGAATGGGCTGATCGTTCACGGAACACCTCCTGGTCACGGATGCTGGCGCTTGAGGATAAACCCTCACCGGCCACGACCGGGATGAAACAAATGTCAGCTATGCCCGTGCCCCTCAACGGGGTGTGGGCAGGCTCAGGCGAAACCGCGCGCCGCCCAGTGGCGAGGCTTCCACCGTCAAGGTGCCACCCTGGGCCTCCAGGGCCCGGCGACTGATGGCCAGGCCCAGGCCGAAACCACCAGTGGAGCGATCGCGGCTGCGATCCAGGCGATAGAAAGGTTCGAACACCCGCTCGCGCTCGTCGTCAGGGATGCCGATACCGTCATCGTCGACCCAGATCTCGCACCCCTGGTCGCTGACCAGCACCCCGACCTGAATGCGTTTCTCGCAATAACGGGTGGCGTTGCGCAACAGGTTCTGCAGGGCCCGCGCAGTCAGGCGCGGGTCCAGGATGAAGCGCTCCAGGGTGCCATGCAGCAGCACGTCGATGACCAGGTCCGATTCCAGCTCGTCGTCGACGCTGCCCAGGATGCTGTCGATGAACTCATCCAGGGCCACCTCGATCTGCTCCGGCAAGCAGGCCGGGTTCTGCAGGCGGCTGTAGGACAGCAGCTCCAGCACCAGCTCATCCAGCTCGCGGATGTGCGCCACCAACCCTTGCAGGCGCTCACGGCTGGCTGCCGGCAAGTCGTCGGACAACGCCAGGGCCAGGCCGAAGTCGAGCCGGGTCAGGGGCGTGCGCAATTCATGGGATACCGCATTGAGCAGGTCGCGCTGCTGGTTCAGCAGTTGCTCGATATCGCCGGCCATGGTGTCGAACACATGGGCCAGGCTGCCGATGTTGGAGCTGGCCGGCAACTGCGTACGCTCGTCCAGGTGGCCCTTGCCGAAGCGCTCTGCGGTGCGCTTGAGGCGCTCCAGGTCACGCCAGTGGGGCCGGACCCACAACAGCAGGCAGGCCAGCAGCACCGCACCGATCAGGACGTTGATGCTCCAGTACAGCAGGTTGACGTCCAGCGGGTCCGGCGGCATCACCAGCTTGACCGCCAACTGGTCGTGCAACGGCGACACCGCCAGGGTCCGCGAGCCCCAGTCGCCAACCCGCACCACCTTCTTGCCAGCCAGCAGGCGGGCCCGTTCGTCGGCACTGAAATCGGGGTCGTCGATACGTACCAGGGCCACCTGCAATGGGCGGAAGTCCTCGTCCATCTCCCGGGCGAGCGCCGGCCATTGCGCCGGGGGCTGGGCGCGGAACTGCCTGGCGATCAGTTCTTGCAAACCCCGGGACTTGGTCAGGTTGTAATCGATGAAGCGCTGGTGAAACACCTTGATCACCAGGTCAGGGACCAGGTACATCGCGGCGCTGAAGGCCACGATGGTGATCAGGTACAGCCGGACCAGGATGCGCAGCATGGGTTCAGCATTCCCACTCGGAACGGCTGAACAGGTAGCCCTTGCCCCAGACGGTCTTGATCTTGCGCGCCTCGCCGGCGTGGTCGTCGAACTTGCGTCGCAGCTTGGAGATGGCCACGTCCACCGAACGGTCGGTGCCGTTGAACTCGATACCGCGCAAGCGCTGGAGGATCTGGTCGCGGCTCAGCACTTCGCCGGCATGCCGGGCCAGCACCACCAGCAGGTTGTATTCGCCGCTGGACAGTTCCACCAGCTGGTCGCGCCAAGTCACGGTGCGTTCCGATAGATCGATGCACAGGTTGCCCATGAGGATCCGGTCGCTGGCGGTCTGCGGCTCGCCCAGGCTGCTGCGGCGCAACAGGGTCCGGACCCGGGCCAGCAGCACTCGCGGCTCGCAGGGCTTGGTCACATAGTCGTCGGCGCCCATTTCCAGGCCCAGCACCTGGTCGTGGCTGTCGTCGCGGGCGGTCAGCATCAGGATCGGCAGGCTGGCCGAGTCGGCCCGCAGCAGCCGGCACACTTGCAAGCCATCCAGGCCCGGCAGCATCAGGTCGAGGATCACCAGGTCCGGCGGGTTGCTCCGGGCCCGCTCGCGCACCTGGTCGCCACGGCTGATGACGCTGACCTGGTAGCCGTTGCGCTCCAGGTAGCTGGCAATCAGTTCGGAGAGCGCGGGGTCGTCTTCGACAAGGAGGATATTGGCCATGGAAGAGAAATCTTTATTGAAGAAATACGAAGAACCGGCGTTATCCATAGATGCGCCGGGAACTAGCAGCAAGGTTGCCAAGCATATACAACGCGGCCTCGACAGGCTCGTGCGCTTCACATTTTTTCACACAGCGGCTACATAGCTTCACAGCGCCTTAACCGCCATGCCCTTAGCATGCCGGGTTCATCATTGGGGTATCAGTATGTCGAACAAACTCTTCGCGCCGCTTTGCCTGCTGGTCATGGCCGCGACGCTGAGCGCCTGCGGCCAGTCCGGCAGCGAGCAGAAACCGGCGCCGGCCAAGGTCCGCACCGAGATCGTGCGCAGCCAGGCCTTGTCCATCACCAGCGAATTGAGCGGGCGGATCGCCGCGCCGCGCATTGCCGAGGTCCGCGCCCGGGTGGCCGGCGTGGTGCTGCAACGGACCTTCCGCGAAGGTTCGGACGTCAAGCAGGGCGACGTACTGTTCCGCATCGACCCGGCGCCGTTCAAGGCCGACCTGGACAGCGCCGTGGCCAGCCTGCGCAAGGCCGAGGCCACCGCGTTCCAGGCCCGCCTGCAGGAGCAGCGCTACTCGCGGCTGATTGCCGACCAGGCCATCAGCGGCCAGGAATACGACAACGCCCGTTCCGCCGCGCGCCAGGCCGATGCCGAAGTCGCCGCCAACCAGGCCGCGGTGCAGCGGGCCAGGCTGAACCTGGGCTACGCCACCGTCACCGCGCCGATTTCCGGTCGGGTCGGCCGCGCCCTGGTCACCGAAGGTGCCCTGGTGGGCCAGGGCGAAAGCACGCCCCTGGCGCTGATCCAGCAGCTGGATCCGATCCACGCCGACCTGACCCAGTCCACCCGCGAGCTCAACGAACTGCGCCGGGCCCTGCGCGCCGGCCAACTGCAGCAGGTCGGCAAGGACCAGGCCAAGGCCACCCTGGTGCAGGACGATGGCAGCCTCTATCCGCTACCGGGCAAGCTGCTGTTCACCGATATCAGCGTCGACCCCGGCACCGGCCAGATCACCCTGCGCAGCGAGTTCCCCAACCCGGAACTGGACCTGCTGCCCGGCAGCTTCGTCCGGGTCCGCCTGGAGCAGGCGGTCAACCGCCAGGGCATCAGCGTCCCGCAGCGGGCCATCCAGCGCGATGGCGCCGGTATCGCCCAGGTGTTGCTGGTTGACGCCGAAAACCGCGTGGTACAGCACCCGGTGCACCTGGGTGGCGTGCAGCAAGACCGCTGGATAGTCACCGACGGTCTCAAGCCCGGCGACCGGATCATCGTCGAAGGGCTGCAGCACGCCCGTCCCGGCGAGCAGGTCGAGATCGATGACGCCCCCCTCGCGCACGTCCAGAACCCAGGCCAATAGGTAGTACAGATGCCGCAATTCTTCATTGACCGCCCGGTGTTCGCCTGGGTGGTCGCCTTCTTCATCCTGATCGGCGGCGCCCTGGCGATCCCCCAGTTGCCGGTGGCCCAGTACCCCAACGTCGCCCCGCCGCAGATCGAGATCGCCGCCACCTACCCGGGTGCCTCGGCCCAGACCATGGACGAGTCGGTGGTCAGCCTGATCGAGCAAGAGCTCAACGGCGCCGACCACCTGCTGTACTTCTCGTCCCAGAGCAGCCTGGGCAGTGCCACCATCACCGCCACCTTCCAGCCGGGCACCAACCCGGAGCTGGCCCAGGTGGACGTGCAGAACCGCCTCAAGGCCGTGGAGCCACGCCTGCCCCAGGCCGTGACCCAGCAAGGCCTGCAGGTGGAGAAAGTCTCTGCCGGCTTCCTGCTGCTGATCACCCTGAGCTCCAATGACGGGCGCCTGGACGAGGTCGCGCTCAGCGACTACATGGCGCGCAGCGTGCTGAACGAGATCCGCCGCCTGGATGGCGTCGGCAAGGCCCAGTTGTATGGCGCCGAACGGGCCATGCGGATCTGGCTCGATCCGCAGAAGCTGATCGGCTTCAACCTGACTCCGGCCGACGTCAACGCCGCCGTGGCCGCGCAGAACGCCCAGGTACCGGCAGGCAGCATTGGCGACCTGCCCGGCCCTTCCAGCCAGGAAATCACCGCCACCGTGCTGGTCAAGGGCCAACTGAGCAACCCGGAAGAGTTCGCCGACATCGTCCTCAAGGCCAACCCCGACGGTTCCACCGTGCGTATCGGCGACGTGGCGCGGGTGGAAGTGGGCAGCCAGGAATACCAGTTCGGCACGCGCCTGAACGGCAAGCAGTCCACCGCCGTCGGCGTGCAGCTGTCTCCCGGGGCCAATGCGCTGAACACCGCGACCCTGATCCGGGCAAAGATGGACGAGCTGTCGCGCTACTTCCCCGCCGGAGTGGAATACAAGATCCCCTACGACACCTCGCCGTTCGTCAAGGTCTCGATCACCAAGGTGCTCTACACCCTGCTCGAAGCCATGGTCCTGGTGTTCCTGGTGATGCTGCTGTTCCTGCAGAACATCCGCTACACCCTGATCCCGACCCTGGTGGTGCCGGTGGCGCTGATGGGCACCTTCGCCACCATGCTGGCCCTGGGTTTCTCCATCAACGTGCTGACCATGTTCGGCATGGTGCTGGCCATCGGCATCCTGGTGGACGACGCCATCGTGGTGGTGGAGAACGTCGAACGGATCATGGCCAACGAGGGCCTGCCACCCCGGGAAGCCACGCGCAAGGCGATGCAGCAGATCACCGGCGCGATCATCGGCATCACCCTGGTGCTGGTGGCGGTGTTCATCCCCATGGCCTTCATGCCAGGCTCGGTGGGGGTGATCTACCAGCAGTTCTCGCTGTCCATGGCCACCTCGATCCTGTTCTCGGCGTTCCTGGCCCTGACCCTGACCCCGGCCCTGTGCGCGACCCTGCTCAAGCCCATCGCCGCCGGCGAGCATCACGAGCGTGGCGGCTTCTTCGGCTGGTTCAACCGCCGCTTCGAGCGCCTGACCGACAGCTACCAGGGTGGCGTGGCCTATGCGCTCAAGCGCAGCGGGCGCTACCTGCTGATCTACCTGGCGTTGCTGGTGGTCATGGCGCTGCTGTTCGTGCGCCTGCCCTCCTCGTTCCTGCCAGTCGAGGACCAGGGCTACACCATCACCGATATCCAGCTACCACCGGGTGCCAGCCAGAACCGCACCATCCGCGTGGTGGAACAGATCGAGGCACACAACGCCTCGGAACCGGGCGTGGGCGACAGCACCATCATCCTCGGCTTCAGTTTCTCGGGTAACGGGCAGAACGCGGCGCTGGCCTTCACCACCCTCAAGGACTGGTCGCAACGGGGCCGCGACGATTCGGCGATGAGCATCGCCGAGCGCGCCACCGCAGCCTTCGGCGAAATCAAGGATGCCGTGGCCTACGCCATCCTGCCGCCGCCGATCGATGGCCTGGGCACCTCCAGCGGCTTCGAGTTCCGCCTGCAAGACCGTGGCGGCGTCGGCCATGAAGCGCTGATGCAGGCTCGTACCGAACTGCTGCAGGCCGCGCAAAAGAGCCCGATCCTGGCCAACGTGCGGGAAAACGCCCTGGCCGAGGCACCCCAGGTGCAACTGGCGATCGACCGCAAGCAAGCCAATGCCCTGGGCGTGTCCTTCGGCGATATCGGCAGCCTGCTGTCCACCGCCCTGGGCTCGGCCTACATCAACGACTTCCCCAACCAGGGCCGGATGCAGCGGGTGGTGATCCAGGCCGAGGGCGACCAGCGCAGCCAGGTCGAGGACCTGTTGCGCCTGAACGTGCGCAACAGCGCCGGCAAGATGGTGCCGTTGTCGTCCTTCGTCAGCGCCAGCTGGAAGATGGGCCCCGCACAGTTGACCCGCTACAACGGCTACCCGGCGGTGGACGTCTCCGGCGAGCCGGCAGCGGGCCGCAGCACCGGCGAAGCCATGCAGGAAATCGAACGCCTGGTGGCCCAGCTGCCGAACGGCCTGGGCCTGGAGTGGACCGGCCTGTCGTTGCAGGAGCGCCTGTCGGGCAGCCAGGCCCCGCTGCTGCTGGGGTTGTCGTTGCTGATCGTGTTCCTGTGCCTGGCGGCGCTCTACGAGAGCTGGTCGATCCCGGCCTCGGTGCTGCTGGTGGTGCCGCTGGGCGTACTCGGCGCAGTACTGGCGGTGACCTTGCGCGGCATGCCCAACGACGTGTTCTTCAAGGTGGGCCTGATCACCATCATCGGCCTGTCGGCGAAGAACGCGATCCTGATCATCGAGTTCGCCAAGAGCCTGTACGACGAGGGCCATGACCTGCTGGACGCCACCCTGCAGGCCGCCCGCCTGCGCCTGCGGCCGATCGTCATGACCTCCCTGGCGTTCATCCTCGGCGTGGTGCCCCTGGCCATCGCCACCGGCGCCAGCTCCGCCAGCCAGCAGGCGATCGGCACCGGGGTGATCGGCGGGATGATCACCGCGACCCTGGCGGTGATCTTCGTCCCGGTGTTCTTCGTGGTGGTGATGAAACTGGTGAAGCGCAACTCGCGCTAACCGCTACACGACCGCTCGCGGCAGGAGTAGCCGCTGGCGCCCGCTGTGCACAACCGCGCAGCGGGCGCCAGCGGAGCACCAGGCCGATCGCGGCTCCACGGCCGCTATGCGCCCAGTCGCTGCCTCGCAGGTTCGGTAGCAGCTACCGATCGCGCAGGCGCGCCATGGCCAGCACATCGACGTAGCGACCGTCACGCACCGCGTAGTCGCGCAACTGGCCCTCGGTCTCGAAGCCGAACTTGCGGTACAGGCCGATGGCCGCCAGGTTGTCGGCGTACACCGTCAGCTCGACCCGACGCAGGTTCATCCAGTTGTCCGCCACCTCCAGCACCGCCGCCAGCAGGCGGCTGCCGATGCCCTGGCCCTGCCAGGCCCGCGCCACCCCCATGCCAAAGCTCGCGCAATGGGAGCGCCGCACCCGCCCGATCTGCTCCAGGCTGCAATTGCCGATCACCACGCCCTGGTGCAGGGCCACCAGGGACACCAGCCGCTCGTTGTCCAGCCCGAGGCGCTTGCGCCACAGCTCGGGGGACTGGTAAGGCATCTGCAGGGTCTGGCTGGCCACCGTCGGTTCACTGTAGAGCGCGGTCAAGCCATCAAGATGAGCCTCGCTGAAACGCTCGATGACAATGCTGGCGGGAGAACTGGGCATTACGGGGCGTCCTTGTCGTTGGAATGGCCATCGAGTGTAAAACGCCGGGCCCAGCCATGACGAGCGCCTCCCTCAGGCAAACCAGTCCTCGCGCTCGGTGAAGGTATGCAGGATCAGGTCCACCAGTTGCTGGACTTCTTCCTCGTGCTGCACCTGGGCGTTCATCGCCAGCCAGGCGCGGCGCTGCATGCTTTCGCCGAACAACCCGGGCAAGGCGGTCAAGCCCCGGTCGAAGCGGCTGATGTACTGCGGCAGCAAGCCGATACAGGCGCTGCAGCGGATCATCTCCAGCATCAGCTCATAGGAATGCACGTGCACCACCCCCGCCAGCCGCGAATCCACCAGGCTGTTCCAGGGGCGGAAGGGCTCGATCTGCCGGTCGTGTTGCCACTGCACCAGCATGTAGTCGGTCAGGTCGTCGACGCTGTCGGGGCGCGCCGCGACCCGGGAGTAGCGCTTGGCGATGTGCGGCAGGTAGTCGATGCGCGCCAGGGGCATGGGTTCGCGAATGGCGAAGCTAGGCCCCGGCAAGGGCGAGTCGGCGGCCCCCAGCCACAGCACCAGGTCGGCGCTCAGGGCCCGCAGCGACAGGTCGCTGTCGATGGAGATGATTTCCAGGCGCGCGCTGGCGTTGCGCCGCAACAGGGCGATCAGGTCGCGACCCAGGATGTCATGCAGGATGGTCTCGGCCACCGCCAGGCGAATCAGCGGCTGCTCGATCACCGGCAGGCGCCGCTGGTGGGCCAGGGCGATCAACTGGGCCTGCAGTTGCAGGCCTTCGCGGCTCAGGCTCAAGGCGTTGCCCTGGTAGCAGAACAACGCACGCCGCAGGTGCTCTTCCAGCAACGCCAGCTGCTTGCGCAGCAAGGTGGCCTTGATGTTCAGGCTGCGGGCTGCCTGCATGAAGCAACCGCAACGGGCGCTCACCAGGAAATACTGCGCGACCTCCGGATCGATCCCGGCCGCCAGGGCCAGCCAGGCTTCCCGGGGTTCCTGGGGAACACTGTAGGGAACAACGCCCTGGTGTGGAGCAGGTTCGAGAAATGACATCGGTGACTCCCTGTCTTGTTGAGTGTTGCGTCCTTGGCTTGCGCCGGTGTTGGCAGCAAGCGGGCCGTGACGGCACGCGCCACATCCCACTTCCTGCCCTGCCCTGAAACCGCGTGGACCGGATCACGACGCCCCGCAAGATGGCGCCCGCCGCTGGCCCCGCTCCACGCGGGCCGGTTACTGAGCTTTTTCCTCCAGTGCCTGGTTGAGCGCCGCGCCATCGATGCTCAGCGTCGCGGTGTTGAGCATGCCCTCCAGATAGGCCTTGGCGATCTGCTCCTGGCGCTGGGCCCGCAAGGCCTGGACCAGGCGCTCACGCACCTCGTCCAGGCTGGCGGTACGCGCCGGTTGCAGCTCGGTCAGCTTGAGCACATGGAAACCCGCCGCGCTCTGCACCACCTCCGATACCGCGCCGACCTTGAGCCGGGCCACGGCGCCACGCACCTGCGGCACCAGTTGCTGCAGGGGCTGCAAGCCCGAGTCGCCACCGTGCCGGGCACTGTCCGGGTCCTGGGAATACTGCGCAGCCAGGGCGGCGAACTCACCGGGCGCGGCCTGGGCCTTCCTGGCGATCTCCTGGGCCTGGCGCCGCACCTGCTCCAGCGCCTGGGGCTCGGGCACCGCCAGGAAGACCTGGCTGACCCGGTACAACGGCGGGGTCAGCCAGGCCGACTTGCCGCTGTCGTAGGCCTGTTGCAGTTCGGCGGCGCTGGGGTAGTCCGCCGGCACCTGGCTGACCGACTGCATGTAGTCGCGAAAGACGATCTGCTCGGTGGCAGCGCGGGTTTGCTGCTCCACTTCCGGGCGCTGGCGCCAGCCCTGGGCATCGGCCTGCTCCAGCACCGCCTTCTGCGCCAGGCGCGAACGGATCCAGGTCTCCAGGGCCGGGCGATTGTCGCGCAGTTGAGCCCGGGCCTCCTCCGGCAGGCTGGCGAACAGCGCCTGGAGCTCCGCCACCGCCACCTGCTGGTTACCCAGGCGCGCCACCGCCGGGGTATTCGCCAATTGCTGCTGCAGCGCCGCCGGGGCCGGCTGCTGGGCCGCCACCGGATCGCTGCCCGGACGCAAGGCCAGCCCCAGGGCCAGGCCAAGCAGGGTCAGCGCCCCGGCACCGACCACCAGGGTCGGCTTCTTCACAGGACCGCCGCCTCTGCCGCGCCACTGGCCTGCGGCGTGCCGGCTGGCTCGACCTGGGCTTGGGCCTGCAGTTGGGCCGCCTGCTGGCTGTATTCACGCAGATAGACGATGAATTCCTGGAGCAGGCGGTCCCACAGCTCCAGCTGGCTGCGCAGGTGGGTATCGCTGACCCCGGCCACCACCACGTCCATTTCCATCACCAGGAATTCACCCTGCAACGACAGCCGAGCGAAGCGCCGCGAGGCGTTCCACAGCTCCGCCAGGCCGGCCGGCAACTCGCCTTGGACGCGCAACGCACAGCTATAGGTGAAGTCCACGTAGTGCCCGGCCTCTGCCGCCGGGTTGCCGAAGCGCACGGCGTAGCCGATGCCCTGGCTGGCACTGAGCAATTGCACGATACCGTTCTGTTCGGTGTGGTTGACCCGGTAACCGGCGCCTTGCAGCAGGTCGGTCACGCTGTCGGTGGTGACGCTGGTGATCAAGGTTGCTTGTGTCATGTCTGTTCTTCCTTGGTAATCAGTGAGCGCTCGCCGCCCGTGGGGCGTCGAACTGAGTCTGGTACAGGTCATCGCCGAAACCCTGGGCCAGTTCCTCGAACTTGACCCTAGCACTACCTGCGAAAGGCTGGCGGATCTTGACCACCTCGGCCACGTCGATCTTCTCGTAGGCCGTGAGGATTTCCTTGGCGACGCCGTACATCCGTTGATTCTTGACTGCACATTGCTGCACTTGTGTGTCACGTTCGTTCAATTGCGCCTGCAGCTTGACCCGCTCGGCCTCCTTGCCCCGGGCCAGCACCAGCAGTTCGTCGTAGGCCTTCTTGAACTTGCCCAGCTGCTCGCTGTTGGCGGCAGCCCGGGCCTGGGCCTGGCTCTGCAGGTTCTGCTGCTGGCCGGCCAGTTGCTCGGCCACGCCACGGCTCTTGGCCAGTTCGGCGGTGAGCTGCTTGACCTGGGCCTGGGCCTCCTTGGCCGCGTTTTCCGCGGCCAGCCGCGCGGCGGCGGCCTGGGCCTGCTCGCTCTGCAGGGCCTGCAACTGCTGGGTAGTGCTGCGCAACTGGGTGCGCAGGCGCTCTTCCATGCCTTCGGCAGCGGCGGGCACACTGGCCAGCACGCCCCAGGCCAGCAACAGGCCCACGGCCCCTGCCCTCGTCCGGCTGTTCATAACCTTCCTCCCTGCGCTTAGAAGCGCGTATTGAGTTCAAGCTGCATGACGTCGACTTCATAACGCGGCCCGTAGACTTCCGAGGCGCTCATGTAGCGGGCCGTGGCATAGATGTTCTTGTCGATGCCGTAGTTGCCGCCCAGGAAGTAGCCCTTGGCGTTGGTCCCGCCCAGGTGGAACGAAGAGTCGTTGAAGCCGTCGGGCAAGGCGTCGGGCTGGATGTACTTGTAGCCGGCCAGCAGGTTCCAGTCGCCGGCCTTCTTCATTTCCAGGGCATTACCCAGGGTGAACTGCAGCATCAGCGCATTGCCGCCGCTCTCGAACTCGCCATTGCGGTTGATGTTGTTGACGATCTGGCCTTCGCTGCGCTTGAGCATCTCGGCCTTGTCGTAGGCCAGGTTGCGGATGTAGTTGCCCTGGGTGCGCAGGCGCAGGTCATCCGGCAGCTCGGTGTCCCAGGAAAGGTTCAGGTCCAGCACATCGAACTTCGAGGCCAGGCCCACGTATTGCGGTTGCGGGGTCAGGCCGGGAGTGGCCGGGTTGGGCGCGATGTTGCGTAACAGGAACACGCTGTTGCCCTTCTGCATGAAGGCCACCCGCGAACCGTCGGTATCGCAGCCCGGGGCGCCGGCCCAGGGCGTGCAAGGGCTGGAGCGCTGGCCTTCGATATCCTCGAAGCGGTAGTAAGCCAAGGCGCCCTTGAGGCTGTTGCTGCGGTTGATCTTCCAGTTGGCGCCGATCTGGCCGCCGAACAACCACTTGGTGTCGCTCTCGTTCTTGTCGAAGCCGTTGCTGGTGGACGTGTCGTTGGTGTACTCCACCGGGAAGGCGCCGACCGTGCCGAACAGCCCCCAGTCGCTGTCGAGCTTGTGGTTGAAGATCGCCGCCACGCCGTCGAAGTTCAGGTCGTTGGAGTACAGCATGTCGGTGGAATAGAACGGGTTGGCGATCCGCCCGCCGGTCAGGGTCAGGTCCTGGGTGGCCTTCCAGGTCAGGTAGCCCTGGTCGAGCCAGATGTCCTTCTTGCCGAAGCCGCCGCCCAGGGTCTGGGTGGTGGATACCGGGTTGTTGTCCGAGCCGGTGCCGATGCGGATACCCGCGGTCCATTCCGGCGAGATCACCGCCTTCATCCCCAAGCGCGCCCGCAGGCGGAACAGGTTGTCGCGGTCCTCGCGGGTGTTGAGCAGCGGCGGCAGCTTGCTGTTGGTGTCCTTGTTGACGTCGTAGGGGCCGCTGTCGTTGAGCTTGGCGTAGTCGACGATCTCGTTGCTGTTGTTGTCGGCGAAGAACCGCGACTCACTGCGCAGGCGAATGTCGCCATCGAAGGTGATGCGCGAGATCCAGTCCGGGAAGGTGTTGGGCTGGGCCCAGTTCTCCTGCTTGGCGGTGGCCATGACCTCGGCCTTGACCTGGTCGCGGATCTGGTCGCGGACGATGGCCGGCACGTATTGCACCCGCACGTCCCCCGGCGCGGCCGCAGGTCCGCCGGCGGCCACCGCAGCCACCGCGGCGTTGGCCTGGCGAGCCTGCTGGGCCTCCTTCTCGGCCTGGGCGATCAGGCCGTCGGCCTGCTCCTGCTTCAAAACCCCCTGTTGCACCAACAAACGGATCAGGTTGATCGTGGCGTTCTCCGAAGGCGCGGCCGCCGCGGCCGTGGCCTGCCCGGCCAGGCCCAGGGCGACCATGCCGAGCGCCAGGGTCAATCGATTCAGGGTGGAAATCATCTGCACACAACTCCTGTAGAAACTGCAAAAGGGGTTCGATCAATCCGGACGCCGGCCCTTGAGGGACAGGCGCACAGGCAAGGTCAGGGAAGCCGGCATGCGCTCCTTCAAGCGCGGCGTGGCCCGCAGCGCCGCCAGCACCTGTTCGTCGGTCTGGGCATCGCCACTGGAGTGGGCCAGCAGCACCCGGGTGACTTGGCCGTCAGCGCCCAGCCACAGGTCCACCTGCAGCGAATAGGCCTTCTTGCGCAACTCCGCATCCTCGCGCAGCGCGCGCTGGAAGGTCGCCGCCAGGTATTGCTTGTAGGTTCCGGTGCCCAGGCCGCCGCCACCGGAGCCAGCCATGCCGCCGCCCTTGCCGGCGCCGATGTTGAAAGCGTCGCCGCCCGCCTGGGCGTCGCCATCGATCTGCATCGGGTTGGCCAGGTCGTCCGCCGGCGATGGCGGTGCCTCTTCCTCGGGCTTGACCTCCTCGGGGGTCGGCGTGGGCTCGGGCTCCGGCACTTTCTCCTCCACCGGTTCCGGCTCCTTGGGCTTCTCCGGCGGCGGTGGAGGTGGCGGCGGTGGTGGCGGCAACGGGATGATGGTCGGCACCTTCGGCGCTTCCCGGCGCACCCCGGCCATGTCGTTGGCCCACTGCCACAGCAGCCAGGCGGCGACGCCCGCCAGCAGCAGCCCGAGGCCCCACTTGAGCAGGCGCACGGCTTTTTGCTTTGGCTGAACCGGCGGGAGCTGGATAGGTTGTTGTGCGCTCATGACTCAGCCCTGGGGTTTGCCGGTAACCAGCCCGACCTGGGACAGCTCCAGGCGGCGCAACAGGTCGAGGACCTCGATCACCTTCTGGTACTGCACCGTGGCATCGCCGCGGACGATGATCGGGAAGTCCGGGTTCTGCGCCTTCTCGATGCGCAGGCGCTCCTCCAGCTCGCCCAGGGTCACCGGGTAGGCATCGAGGAACACCTGGCCGCCGTCGTTCACCGAGATGGCCTTGGTCTTGGCCTCCGACAACGACACCGAGGCGCTGGCCTTGGGCAAGTGGATCTGGATGCCCGAGACCTGGGCGGTGGCGGTGAGGATGAACATCACCAGCACCACCATCAGCACGTCCACCAGGGGCGTGATGTTGATGCTGTCGACGGCGGCATCGTCTTCGTCGTCATGGGAGGCGTTCACGGAAGCCATGGCAGTTCTCCTCAGGCCGGGACCGATGCGTTGCTGTGGCTGACCCGCCAGTGGGCGTTCTCATGCTGCTGGCTCTCGCCGTGCAGCTCCGCCAGGCGGGTGATGAACTCGTCGACGAACACCCGCATGTCGGCCCCCACTTCCTTGTTGCGGGTGATCAGGCGGTTGTAGCCGAACAGTGCCGGGATCGCGACGAACAGGCCCATGGCGGTAGCCAGCAAGGCCGCGGCCATGCCCGGGGCGATGGCGTTGATGTTGACGTCGCCGGCCATGGCGGTGCCGAGGAACACCACCATGATCCCCAGCACCGTGCCCAACAGGCCGATGTAGGGACCGCCGGCGATGGCGTTGGACAGGGTCGAGAGCTTGGCGCTCAGCTGCTGGTTCTCGCGGGTGCGCACCCCGTCCATGGAGCAGCGGATGGCTTCGATGGTGGCCGCCGACACCGACGAGGTATCGGCGCCCTGCTCGCGGCGGGTGCGGATCTCCTTGACCGCCACCAGGTACAGGCGCCACAGCGAGGAGTGCTCCAGGCGCTCGGCCAGGGCCTGGTCATCGGCGAACATCTCAAGACGGGTGCCGACTTTGGCGAACTGCTCGCGAAACAGCGTATTGGCGGCGCTGACCCGGCTGACCATGCGGTTCTTGCGCAGCATGATCACCCACGACTGGATCATCATCGCCACCAGCACCAGGATGATCACCCAGGCGTCCACCGGCACCGCCTTGAGCAAGAAGCCCAGGCTGCCGAAGCCAAAGCCCGACTGCTCTTCATCGACGCCGTAGGCCACCAGTTTCGACTCGGCGCCCTGGGCGCTGGCATCGGCCAAAAGCAGCGCCGCGGGACGTGCCACCTTGGACAGGCGCAGCTCGTCCATGGCCCCGGTGAACGGCAGGAAATGGCTGGCCTCCGCCCCTGCCGCGACCGGCAGGTCGGCGCCGATGGCCAGCGGCGAATTGAACGACGGAATGGCCTGGGCCAGGCTCGCGGTTTCCCGGCCATTGACGTACAGCGCCAGGCGGCTGCCCTCGCCGCTCAGGGCCAGGTGCTGCCATTGCCCCGGATTCAAGGGCTGGGTGGATACGGCGCGCTGGCCGTCCACTTCCACGAACGGCATGCCCTGGTTGACCCCGACCAGCAGGCTGCCGGCGCCTTCGCGCCGGGCCAGCAGCAGCTGTTCGCCACTGGCCTGGTCCAGGCGGACCCAGGCGCTGAAGGTGAAAGCGCCGCCGGCATTGTGCTGCAGCGAGGGGCTGGCCGGCAGCAGCAATGGCTGGCCACTGAACTGCAGGGCACGGCCGATCACTCCATCGATGCTCGCCCCGGTGGCACCCTGCGCGGTGTTGCCATAGGCGGTGGTGTCCTTGGCCGGGATGCCGTTGCCGCCCTCGAAGTGGTAGATGGCGGTGTAGCTGGGATCGAAAGTCAGCTGGCCGTTGGCGGTGGCCGGAGCCTTCTGGTTGCCGTAGTACATCCAGATGTCCTGGCGCTGGCCACCTTCGACCTTGGGTACGTCGACCCAGATCAGCGCCATGCCCATCAGGGGGTCGAAGCTCTCGATCTGATGGTTGAGCACGGTCTTGTCATCGGCGGCGACGAAGCGCAGGTCGGAGCCGTCCTCCTTGACCCCGTCGAAGGTGAAGTTGCCGGTATGCAGGCGTACCAGCAGCGCGGTACGGCCCAGGGCCTCGTTGATGGCCGCCCCCTGGGGCGTGGTATCGACACTGATCTGCTTGCGGTAATGCCAGTCGTCCTGCCACCAGGCATGGGCCGTGGCCGGGAGCACGAAGCCCAGGCAGATCAACAGGCTCAGGAATAAGCGTTGCATGGAAGGGTTCTCCGTAAAAAGTCAGAACGTGGCTTGCACACTGAAGTGCAGGCGCGGGTCGTATTTCTGGGTGTTGGGGCCGTCTTTGAGGGGGTAACCCCAGTCCAGGCTGCCGGACAGCCACTTGCTCAAGCTGGCGCGGGTGCCCAGGCCGACACTGGCCAGGCTGTATTGGTCTTCCTGCTCGGGCAGTGGCTCGTGCAGGCTCAGGCGCGCACCTTCGGCGAAGGCGTAGAAGCGCCATTCCTGCACGTAGCTGCCGAGGAACTTGGCCAGGGACGGCGTGCGCAGTTCCTGGGAGAACAGCCAACCTTCGTCGCCGGTACGCTCGGCGGCCAGGTAGCCACGCACCGAGGTGGCGCCACCGGCGGAGTACTGTTCGTTGGAGACCAGCGGGCCCGAGGCCAGCTGGAAAGCGGTCTTGGACGCCGATTGCCAGTCGTTGGCGAAGGTATAGGTGAAGCTGGCATCGCCCTTGAGCACCGAGAAGCTGGCACTGGCTTCGTCACGCTTGTAGTGGAACTCGCCGGCATCACTGCCATAACCGAAGAAACGCCGGGTACCGATCACCAGGTTCAGGCCCAGGCTCAATTGCGACTTCTCGCTGTAGCGGTAGCCGTTGTAGCCGAAGGTCAGCGGTGCGTACTTGAGCGGGATCTGGTCGCTGCTGCGGCCGAAGCGCATCTCTTCGTCGAAGTCCTTGAAGTCCACGCCCGCCGACAGCGAGTTGGCCCAACTGTCGCTGGCCGGCAAGGCATAGATCGCCGCGACCCCGTAGGAATGGCCCTTGCCCAGCACGTTGCTGCCGCCGATGGTGGCGATGTTGCTGTCGGACTGGTAGCCGGAGAACTGCAGGCTCCAGCGATCGCTCAAGGGAGCGGTATAGGAACCGGACCAGACCTTGGCGTTGGAGGTGTCCTGGGGCGCAGTGAAGAAGGTCAGGGAAACGCTGTGGCCCAGTTGCCAGAGGTTGTCGTAGCCGACACTGGCCACGGTGCGCAGCTTCTCGGTATCGGCGCTGTAATCGTTGTTCAGGCCGATGCTGGCGCGCCAGGGATTCTTGTCTTCCACCTGCAGGTCCACATCCATGGTCCCCGGCCGCTGGCCTTCGCGCACCAGGGGCATGACCTGGCGCCCGGCGCCGCGATTGAGCCCCGCCAGCTGGTTCTGCACCGTGGCGAAGTCCGGCACCTGGCCCTCTTGCAGCGCCGGTACCTGCTCGCGGATCTCCAATGGCGAGTAGTGCTTGGCGCCCACCACGCGCACCCGGCCGACCTTGGTCTCGCTGACTTGCAGGTAGACGATGCCGTCATCGACCTTCTGCTCCGGCAACTCGACATACACCGACTGGTAGCCACGGGCCTGGTAGACCTTCTGCAGGGCGTCGCGGGCGCCCTCGATGTCGCTCAAGGCCTTCTGCGGCCCGAGGAACGGATACACCGCCTCTTCGATGGCCCTGGCGTCGAGCACGGTATTGCCGCGCACGAAGTACTCGTTGACGTCCACCAAGCGCGCCGGGACCTGGGCCTCCTGCGCGGGTTCGGCCGGCACCTGGCCGCCCTCCTCGGCTTGCACCGCCGGCGCCAGCGCCAGCCATGCCAACCAGCCGCACAACGGCCACCAGCGCCCGCTACTGCCCGGTCGTCCTGATTTGCCCGAATACTCCACACCGCCCCCTAGAAGTCTGAAAATTGGCGCGCACACGCGCATTGCCGTCGCCGTCTGCACAGCGTTTGGCCGATTCAATTGCTGGTGATCGAGGTGTTGTCGTGACGTGCCAGCCAGGTATGCAGCAGCGCGAAGTTCAGCGAGAACTCCGGCATCTGCAGCAAGGCTTTGCAGAACACTTCACCGATGATCTTGTGGATCAGGTGCACCGCCCGAGGGTTGTTCAACAGCGCGGCGATATCGCGGCTCAGGACACTGAAGCTCCAG
The DNA here is from genome assembly GCF_002112765.1 of Pseudomonas sp. B6(2017). NCBI lineage: Bacteria > Pseudomonadati > Pseudomonadota > Gammaproteobacteria > Pseudomonadales > Pseudomonadaceae > Pseudomonas > Pseudomonas sp. B6(2017). Next base: position 72,681 of record NZ_NEIQ01000015.1, read on the forward strand.
ACCTTCTGGTTCAGGCCCAGGCCGACGAACCAGCGGAACAGCAGGTTGTAGTTCAGCTGTTCGTAGAGCTGCTGTTCGCTGGGCACCGAGTACAAAAGCTGCAGCAACAGGATGTGCATCACCGTGCGTGGGGCGATGCACAGGCCGGCCTCGGCATTGAGGGTCTCGAACAACTCGGCATGGCGGTCCAGCAGCTCTTCGATCTGCGGGCGCAGCAGCACCAGCGAGTGCCCTGGCGGGATGTAGCTGGACACCTCCTTCAAGGCGCCCTGCCAGTCATCCTGGGAGACGATCCAGACCCACGGCGCCCCATAGCGATAGACCGAGACCGGCTTCTTGCGCGCCGCCTCGACGATCTTCGACAACCGCTGGTCCAGCTCCTGCATGCCCACTTTCGAGTAGCGTTCCATAGTCCCCATAGCCTCACTCCCGGCGTCCCGCCTCGGCTTAAAAAAGTGGCCTGGCGGCCCCCTCAAGCGCGTTACATACCCAAGACGTGCGTGGCGATGTGCTACCGAACTTTTGTCATAAAAGCTTCATTCACAAACTGGGCAGCGGCCTGAAGCCGTCCGCCAGGTGGCACGGTGGGTCCGGGTCCTGCGGCCGCTGCGCGGTGAGCCGCAGCCCCGTGTAGCCGCTGCCGCAGGCTGCGCATGACCGCGCAGCGGGCACCCTGGCAGTGGGTCAGGTGAGTCGAGGTTCTACGGCCGCTGCACGACCGATTGCAGGCTCGCAGGCTCGACAGCGGCTACACAGTTGGTGCGCCGTAGCTTTTTGCTGGTGGCGGAGTAGACTCGCGCAACCCCCAGGACTACTCGGCAACATGGACGAACTTCACTTCAGCCCCGCGCAACTGGCCAACCGCACCGAAGCCAGCCAGGCCAGCGTAAATAGCGCCGTCGAGCTGCAGCCCCAGCCCGGTATCGCCCTGCCCGCCAGCGGCAGCGACTGGGCTGCCAGCGCGATCCCTGGCCAGGCCGGCCCGCTCGACGCTGGCGCGGGCCGACCTGCCACTGGCAAAACCGGAACCCACCCATGAAGTTCACTTCGGCAAACAAGCTCATCGAGCCTCGGCGGGTCGGCTATCGGAGCCTGGGTTTCGGCGAAGCTACATCCCTTGAGACAACCCCCTTTGAGCTGCTGATAGACCATTGGGAGCTGGCCCAGAGCTTTATCCAATGCGCCGATGGGTTCATCAGCCAATGTCGGGAAGACGACCTGGCCCAGGGTTTTGCCGACATCGTGCAATTGCAGCGACTGGACTACCCGAAGTTCGAGGATCTGCTGGGGAACCAGCCGCAACTGGCAGCCGATCTGATCAAGGACTACCTCTACTTCGAACTGCTGTATGCACTGTTCCCCAATACCAGCGCACTGGAGCTGGTCATCAACGAGATCGCCAGCGTCCTCGTCGCGAGGACCACAGTGACCATCACCGGCCTGACGTTTCCCGTCGCTCACCGACACTCAGCGCACTGACCTGCCGGCGCGAACCTCAGCTGGTCGATTGCAACAGGCGGGCTATGCGCTCACGCAACGCACCATGCTCCGCCTCGGCATAGGCAACGGCGGTTTTCCAATCGTAGAACCAGACCGGCATGCGACGCTTGCCCTCCGGCTCCGAGGCATAGCGGGGAAAGAGATGGCAATGCAGCTCCGGCTCCGAATTGCCGAGGATCTCGTAGTTCATGCGCAACGCCCCGGTGGCCTCCAGCACCGCATCGCCAAGACGCGCCATGTCCAGCAGGTAGGCGGCCCGGGCCTGGGTATCGAGGTCGTTCAGGCTAGGCACCACCGGGTCCGGCAACAGCAGGCAGTAACCCGGCAGGAACTGCACATCCCCCATGACCGCCCAGCCCGAAGGCATCCGGCAAATCACCTTGTCATTGGCGCCCTGGCGGGCCAGTTCGACACGTTGCGAAATCAGCGACATTCATTTTCCCTTGATGTTGGTCCCGGCATCGGCCGCCGGGCACGGAGTGCTCAAGCTTCGCTCGAGGGCGAGCAACTCTATACCCGCCACTCCATGCTTCTCCAACGCCTGGAACCGGCCTACACCGCCCGCACGACGGTGTAGGTCAACGTGGCCGAGAACAACGCCAGGACGATGGCCGTGCCCCTGGAAAACAACGGGCCCGATACCCGGCCCAGATACTGCGCCCGAATGCCTGCACCGAGGGAGACCCAAAGCAAGGCGATGGGTGCCAACGCCAGGAAGAATGCGCTCAATGAAGGAACGAAACTCCCCAGGCTGGCAAACGAAGCGGCCGGGAAAATCACGCTGGCGAAGATCAACCCCTTGGGATTGAGTACGGTCGCGATCAGCAAGTGGCGCGGCCAACTGTCGAAGCGCTCGACCTGATGGGTGCCACTGGTCGAGGTCTTCCAGGTCTTCAGCGCCAGGGCCGCGATATAGCAGGCACAGGCCAGCTTGATCAGGTGGATCAACCATGGATGGTCCTGGGACAACAACACCAGACCCCAACCCCAGGTACAGATCGAGACGGTGTAGCCGAGCATCTCGATCAGCACCAGGGGCAAAGAGCGCAATACACCGAACTTGAAGCCCGAAGCCAGCAGCAAGGTATTCGAGGGCCCCGGCACTATCAGTATCAGGGATGAGAACAGTGCGATCTTGTAGAGGTCGTCCATTTGCATGTTTTCCTATTCCGTCAGGAAAGTTGTTCTTGTTAGAGGAAATACGGCTACTGCGTTGCAATGGGTCAGATGGAGTGCCCACCCATGGATTTGTAGATGCTGATCAGGTGCGTCCTGAGCTGGCTATCGCTATCGACCAGGTCACGCTGGGCATCGAGCAGGGAACGCTGGGCATCGAGTTGGTCCAGGTAGCTGGCGTCCCCGGCGACGTACCGGGCACGGGTCCATTCGTAGCTGCGAGCCTTGCTGTCGTAGCTGTCCTTGAGGTGTGCCACACGCTGGTACTCGTTGTGGTAGCGGCTCAAGGCATCGTCCACCTCCTGCCATGCCGCCAGCACAGTCTGGTGAAACGCCACGGCCGCTTCCTGCTGTTCGAGCTTGCGCAAGACCACGGTCTTGCTGCGACGCCCACGGTCGAACAGCGGCAGGTCCAGGCGCGGCCCTACCGACCAGGTCCGGCTGCTCCAGTCGGCAAACTTGCCGCCTTTATAGGACTCGAAGCCGAAGTCGGCCCCGAGCATCACGCTGGGATAGAGTTCTGCCTCGGCTACTCCGATGCCGGCCGTGGCCTGGTGCAGCCGGGCTTGCGCGGCGCGAATATCCGGACGCTCGCGAGCCAGCTCGGCCGGCAGCCCCAGCCGCAAGTCCGGCAATGAGTTGCCAGGGGCCGGCCTGGGTGTGCCGCCCAACAAAGCGTCCAGGGCGCCAGGGCGTTCGCCCAGCAGCACGGCGATGCGGTTGGCGGCCTGGGTCTGCCGTGCCTTCCAGCCGGGTATCTGGGCGTTCAAATTTGCCAGTCGCGCCTCCTGGCGCTCCACCGCAAAACCGTCCTCCTCACCTTCACGAGCCTGTACCGTCACCACTTGCAGGTGCTCGGCGAGGATCTTCGCTTCCTGCTCCAGCAGGCTGGTCTGGCTCTGCGCGGTACGCACCTCGATGTAGTTTCTCGCCAGTTCGCTGGAGACGCTGAGCAGTACATCGTCCAGGGTCGCGGCTGCACCATCGACCTCGGCCTCGGCTGCTTCGCCAAGGCGCGACACCCGCCCCCAGAGATCCAGCTCCCAGGAAACATCGAACCCGGCCTGGTACAGGCTGTAGGGATCGGTCAGGGCCTTTTCCAGGGTCTTGCGGTCGCCACCCAAGGCCTCGAGCATGCGATTGTTCGGGGCGTAGCGGCTTTGTCGATTCCTGGAGGCCGCGCCGGAGAAAGACACCTCGGGTGTTTCCAGGGATGCGACGATCTGGCGCTGCAACCGGACCTGGGTAAACCGCAGCAACGCGGTATGCAGGTCCGGGTTGTCCTCCCGCACTCGGGTCTGCAAGCGGTCCAGGATCGGATCGCCAAATACCTGCCACCAGTTACCGTCGTTGCCAGGTACAACGGCCATGGATGGTGTTCCAGGTGCTGCCGGCAACTCCGGCCCACTGTGCCAATCCGTCCATCGCTCGGGGCTGTGCACCTCGGGCGCCTTGAAGTCAGGTCCGACAGTGCAGGCCGAGACAGCCATCAGCAAGGTCGCTGCCAACCCGTTGAGCAGATATCCAGCATGAATCGTTTTCATGACGTTCCTTATCAAGCCAATTCAAACCAATCGATTGCGAAACAGCCAGGCGGCCAGTGGCAGGGTCACCAGCGCGACGGCGAACATGGGCACCAGGTTCGCCGAGACATCAGACAGGGTCGCCCCTTCCAGGTAGATCCTCCTGACCAGGTCGATGGCAAAGCGCAACGGGTCGAGGTAGGTCAGCAGCTGCAAGGCCTGGGGCATGCTATGCACCGGGGTGATCAGGCCGGACAGCAGGATCAGCGGCATCATCAGCACGAAGGTGTACACCATGGCCTGCTGCATGTTGGCCGAGAGGGCGGATATGGACAGGCCGATCCCCACGCAGGCGCTGGTGAACACGAACAGTCCCAGGTACAGGTCCAGCACGGAACCGATCATGGGGATCTTGAACCAGAACAATCCGACCAGGAGGATCAGGCTCGACTGCAGCAGGCCGATCAGCACCGATGGCAGCGCCTTGCCCAGCAAGATCACGAAAGGGGTGAGCGGCGTGACCAGCAGTTGGTCGAAGGTGCCTTGCTCACGTTCCCTGGCCACCGAGAGCGCCGCCAGCATCAGGGTCTGGATCATGCTCAAGGCGGCGATCAGGCCGGGCACGATGTTCCAGCGAGTCTGCAAGTTGGGGTTGAACCAGGCACGTGTTTCCAAACGCAGGGGAGCGTTGGCGGCCCCCAGGAACTGCTGGTTGAAGTCACCCACCAGGTTGGCGATATGCCCGGCCGCCATCCCGGCGGTCGTGGAGTTGCGGCCGTCCAGCACCAGCTGCAGGCTGGCATTGTCCTGGCGGGCCAGGCGCTCCTCGAAGTCCGCAGGGATGTGCAGCACCAGCAGCGCCTGGCCATTATCGATGGCCGGGGCGATCTCGCCGACGCTGGTCAGCGTCGCCGTACGGGCGAAGACCCCGGAAGCATCGAAACGGGCGATCAGTTCCCGCGAGGTACGCCCCTGGCTCTGGTCCAGCACGGCATAGGGCACGTAGTTCAGGTCGTAGGTCGCGCCATAACCGAAGAGCAAGGACTGGACGATCGCCGGGGCGATCAGGATCACCCGATTGGCCGGGTCCTTGACGATAGCGAGGATTTCCTTCTGGATCAGGAACAACAGTTCACGTAGGAAGCTCATCAGTTTGTCCATTGGCTCAGCCCACCTTCTTGCGCGTGCACAGGCGTGCTGCGTTCAACAGGAACACCGCATAGACCGCGAGGATCGTCAGGTTCTTCGCCACCAGCGCCCAGTTGTTGCCGGCCAGGAACAAGGTCTTCACCAGCTCCATGAAGTAAGTCGCCGGCAGGATCGAACCGACCAAGCGGATGAAGGTCGGCACATTGCGCAGGTCGAACAGGAACCCTGAAAGCATCAACGCCGGCAGGAAGCTGAAGATGATCGCGATCTGGCTGGCCAGGAACTGATTGCGGGTCTTGGCCGAAATCAACAGGCCGATGCCCAGGGTCACCAGCAGGTACAGCATGGAACTCAATAGCAGGAGCAACAACGAGCCCTGGATCGGCACCTGGAATAACAGCCGAGCGGAGACCAGGCACATCACCAAACCTAAAAGGCCTACGACGAAATACGGAATGATCTTGGCCAGCAGGATCTCGATCGACTTGACCGGAGTGACGAACAACGACTCGAGGGTGCCCCGTTCCCATTCCCGGGCCAGCACCAACGAGGTCAGGAAAGCCCCCACCAGCGTCATGATCAGGGCGATCAGCCCCGGAACCAGATACCAGGTGCTACTGTTGGCGGCGTTGAACCACATCCGCTCCACCACCAGCACCCGCCCCGAGGGCGGGGCCTGCCTGGTGCGTTCCAGATACTGCTGCTGCCAGACCGCCAGCGCCCCCCTGACATAACGCCCCAGGGTCGCGGCGCTGTTGGCATCGGCGCCATGCAGCAACAACTGCAAGCGAGCGTCGTGCTGTTCGAGCCGCCTGGAGAAGTCGGCTGGAACCCGAACGATGCCATCGACCCGGCGCTTGTCCATCAGTGCCTGTGCCTCGACCATGCTGGTGACCCGAGTGACCGAGAAGTAGGCCGAGCTCTCCAGCTTGGCTACCACGTCCCTGGCCGCGGGCGAGCTGTCCTCCAGGACCACTGCCAAGGGCGTGTTGCGGATATCCAGCGACAAGCCGTAGCCAAATATCAGGATCAGCACGATGGGCAGGATCACACCGATGGCCATGTTGCTCTTGTCTCGCAGCAACTGGCGGAACTCCTTCCTGGTCAGCGCCAGTAGCCTGCGCCACAAACCCGAACCCGCTCCATTGAAGTCGGACATGCTGGCTCCTTAGTGCGCCGCGGCGCGGGCCTGGGCCCGGGCTCGCTCGACAACGGCGATGAATGCACTGTTCATGTCGGCCAGTGCCTGGTTGTCCTGGTGGCGGACTTGTTCCGGGGTGCCCAGGGCCAGCAAGCGCCCGGCATCCTGGATCACGATACGATCGCAGTACTCGGCCTCCTCCATGAAATGGGTGGTGATGACGATCGTCGTACCGCTTGCCGCCAAGGCGGTGATCCGCCGCCAGAAGGCCCGCCGGGCCAGGGGATCGATGCCGCTGGTTGGCTCATCGAGAAACAGGATCTCCGGCTCGTGCAGCAAAGCGACCGCCATCGCCAGGCGCTGTTTGTAGCCACCTGGCAGCTCGCCGCTGCGCACATGTTGTTGTTCGCCCAGTTCGAACTGCTCGAGCATCCGCTCCATCCTGGTCCTTAGCCTGGCGCCATGCAGTCCATAAGCGCCGCCGAAGAAGCGCAGGTTCTCCACGGCCGACAGGTTGGCGTACAAGGCGAACTTCTGCGACACGTAGCCGATGCGACGGCGTGCCGCAGCCCGCGCGGTACGCAGGTTGACCCCGGCCACCTCCAGGTAGCCACTGGATGCCGGGAGCAAGCCGCAGAGCATGCGGAAGGTGGTGGTCTTACCCGCCCCGTTGGGGCCGAGCAAGCCGAAGATCTCGCCCTTCAGGACCTGGAACGAGGTGCTTGCGACTGCCGTGAAATCGCCGAACTTGCGCACCAGATCGCGTACTTCGATGACCACCGGACGCTGTGCCCCCACCTCCTCCTGGCTGTCGTTGGCCGCTGGCTGTTGCGCCGCATCCACCGCGACGGTTTCCTGGACCTGCTGCCTGAGTAGCACCATGAATCCGTCCTCCAGGCGCGCTGCCAGGGGCCGGGGCTCGGCGAGGCCGGCCAGGGGTTCGATCTGTGCCAACTCCGCCTGGGCGCTGCGGATGAAGCGCACCTGGCCACCTTCCGGCACCGCATCGACCACATGCTCGCGGTCATCGAGCAGGCCGGCCTGCAACGACCTGGCGGCAGTACCGCTGGGAGGTGCGATGCCATAGCACATGCCTTGGGCCAGCTGACACAGTTGTTCGGGTGGCCCCTGGGCGATCAATTGGCCCTGGTACAGCACGAAGACCTGGGCACAGCGCTGGGCCTCGTCCATGTAGGCGGTGCTGATCAGCACCGTCAGGTTCTCCTGCTCGATCAACTGCTCGATGATGCTCCATAGCTCCCGGCGCGACAGCGGGTCCACCCCTACCGTAGGCTCATCCAACAGCAACAGCTGCGGGGAGCGGACCAAAGTGCAGGCCAATCCCAGCTTCTGTTTCATGCCACCGGAAAGCTGTCCGGCCAGGCGTCCACGAAACCGCTCCAGGTCCATCATGTGCAAGAGCCGGGAAAAGCGCTGGTCGCGCTCCGGGCCGCAGACACCATGCAAATCGGCATACAACTCCAGGTTCTCCTGGATAGTCAGGTCCTCATAGAGCCCGAACTTCTGTGGCATGTAGCTGATGCGGTCCTGTACTTGCTGTGGCTGTGCGCCGACATCCAGGCCCAGTACGCTCAACTGGCCCGCGTCGGCCTGCATCAATCCGGCGATCAGCCGCAGCAAGGTGGTCTTGCCCGCGCCGTCTGGACCGACCAGAGCACTCAACTGGCCACTGGGGACCTCTAGGGATACCCGGTCCAGGGCCACCTGTTGCCGTGCGCCGGCCTTGAAGTGCTTGACCAGTTCGGATGCCTGGACTGTAGCCACTGCGGCGCTCATGGCGTGTCCCCGGCACCCGGCGCCTGGTCGAGGTAGACGGTGGCCGGCATGCCCAGGCGCAAGCGGTCACCAGGATCCTTGACCAATATCCGGATTTCGTAGACCAGACTGGTGCGCAGGTCCTCGGTCTCGACCGACTTCGGGGTGAACTCGGCGACCGAGGAGATGTACCCCACCCGGCCGTCGATGGCCTGGTCGGGAAAACTGTCGGTGAACACTCGCGCTGGCTGATCCGGCCGCACCTGTCCGAGCTGCTGTTCGTTGACATAAGCACGGATCCATTTCGGATCGGTCAGCGCCAGGGCCAATACCGGTCGCGCCGGAGAGGCCATGTCGCCAGGCTCGAGCAGGCGGGTGCGTATCCGGGCCTGGGTCGGGGCCTTGAGCTGGGCCCGGGCGAGGTCATGTTCCAGCAGGTCGAGATCGGCCCTGGAGACCTGCAGGTCGGCTGCTGCCTGGGCGATGTCTTCGTCCCGTGGGCCGATCTTGGCCAGGGCCCAGGACTCGCGCTGTTCCTGAACCTGGGCCTTGGCCACCCGCAGACGGGCGGCCGCCTGGTCCAGGCGCTGCTGGCTCACGCCCTTGCCCTGGGTATCGTCGGCGATGCGCCGCAGGCGCTGGTGTTCCAACTGGGCTAATTGTGCTTCGGCCTGGGCTGCCTCGAACCGCGACCGAGCCTGCTCGATCTCCTGGGGCCGGGTACCGTTCTTCAAGCGCAGCAATGCCTGTTCCTGGGCATTGATCCGGGCCCTGGAGCGGGCAATCTCGAGGCGCAGAGTGCGCGTGTCGAGTTCAGCCAATACCTGGCCAGCCTGCACCAGGTCGCCCTCCTCGGCATGCAGCGCGGCGATCCGTTCACTGCCTTCGAACGCCAGGGATACCTGGCGGATGTCGACGTTGCCATGAAGCTTGAGACGGCCGTCCGACTCTTCGGGCTTGAGGAGAAACCAGGAAACTCCTGCCGTTACCGCCAGCAGCACGGCAACCCCTGCAATCAACTGCTTCTTCATCCATGAGTCCTTTGTTTGCCAAGGCCTAGTTAAAATTCAATTTGAATTGAAATTGAAAAATAACAGATACTGGCCGTGAAGCAACCCCCTATGCCCGACCATGAGGAACCCCATGAGCACTCGACGCAGAGCCAGCAGAAGCGATGGCGAACACACCAGAATACGCATCCTCGAAGTGGCAGCACGGCTGTTCGCCCAGCATGGCTATGCCGCTACCGCGAGCAAGCTGATCTGCGAGGAAGCCGGCGCCGACCTGGCAGCCATCAACTACCACTTCGGCAGCCGCGAAGAGCTGTACAAAGTGGTGCTGATAGAGGGGCACCAACAGTTGATCGACGTCGAGGTCCTGGCGCGCATCGCCCGCAGCGACGAACCGGCACAGACCAAGCTCGATGTGTTCATCGATACCCTGGTCGGCCGGGTACTGGATGAACAAAGCTGGCAAAGCAAGGTCTGCGCCCGGGAAATACTGTCGCCTACGGTTCATTTTTCCAGCCTCATCCAAGAAGAAGTGATGCCCAAGTTCCGCCTGCTGGAGGCCATCATCAGCCAGATCACCGGCTTCGCTCCGGGCGATCCGGCGCTGGCCCGGTGCGTCATCAGCATCATTGCGCCGTGCCTGATGCTGGCGGTGATCGATCGCCAGCAAGCCAGTCCGTTGCAGGCCGTGCTGCAGCACGATGCGCACGCCCTGAAAACGCACCTCAAGCTGTTCGCCCGATCCGGCCTGGCCTCCATCGCCCCCTGAGCCGCTCAACTCACCAGGCTGCCGGTCGCTTGGTGCATGGCTCCGCCCAGGACGGACTTCACCCGAGACATGACCTGACCATCGAGGAAAAAATGCCCGCCGGGGAAAACGAACTGCTCGAAACTGCAGCCCGCGTACTCCCGCCATTGCCCCATGGGCTCGGGCGGGGCGATCAAGTCCTGGGCGCCGCTCAAGCAGGTGATGTCGACTTCCACTGGCCCGGCATGGACACAGCCATAGGAATGAACCATCGCGATATCCGCCTGGATGATGGGCAGATACATCTGCATCAGGTCTTCCTCGGCCAGCACCACAGCTGGCACGCCTCCCATGGCTTGCAGCACTGCAATGGCCTGCTGTGCCGGCAATTGGTGCAAGGGCTCCACCCGCTGCGGCAGATGGGGTGCGACCATGCCTGACAACACCAGTTGCAGGGGCAGCCGCTGCCGGCGCTGCTGCTGCACATTGGCGACCGCGAACGCCAGCAATGCCCCCATGCTATGCCCGAAGAAACAGCAGGGAATATCGTCGCTGAACTGCTCCAGACAGTCGGCCACGGCATGGGCCGCGACTTGCAGGTCGACATAGGGAGCCTCCCGGCTGCGCCCCTCCCGTCCCGGTAGCTGCAACGCATACAAGTCGACCTGGTCGTACAGCGGCAGGAACCAGCGATGGAATACCGATGCCCCGCTTCCGGCGTAAGGGAAGGTAAACAGCCGCATCTTGCCCCGTGGCCGGCTGGCATAGGGAAACCACAGCTCCTGGTCCAAGCGTGACGGAGTCCGCATGTTCAACCCTCCACTCGCCGGGCCAGGGCAAAGCGATCGACCTTGCCGTTGGCGTTGCGCGGTAGCGCATCCAGGCACAGCAAATGGTCGATGATCATGTAGCGCGGCAGGCGCTGGGCGCAGTGACGCTTGAGGTCGATGATCGACAGCCGGGCCTGCCCCTCGGGGACCAGCACCGCCCACAGTTGGGCATTCATTCCCTCCCCGGTCACCAGTACCGCCGCCTCGCTGACCTGGGGATGGGCCAGTAACGCTGCCTCCACCTCCCCACGCTCGATACGGTTGCCACGCAACTTGAGCATGTCGTCGCGCCGCCCCAGGTATTCGTAATTGCCATCCGCCAACTGCTTGACCATATCTCCGGTCTTGTAGGGCCCCTGATGCGCCGGCTTGCCGAAATAACCCAACATGACCGTAGGTCCCTGGACGATCAGTTCGCCCTCTTCGCCAACGGCACAGGGGCTGCCATCGTCTTTCTGCGCCCAGATGCGATTGCCGGACGCCGCAGTGCCGATGGGCACCGGCAACAGGCGCCGGGGATCGATGGCAGTCACCTCGAACGCGGTGCACACGTTGGTTTCCGTAGGGCCGAACAGATTCGCCAGGCGCACATCGGGATAGGCACTACGCAGTTCGCGCAGGTGCTTGATCGGGAAAGGCTCGCCGGCGAACAACACGACCCGCAAGGTTCCTTGCAGATCGCTCAGGAGGTGGCCGTCCTGCATCATCAACATGAGCACCGAGGGCACCGAATACCACACCGTGATCTCATGGGACCTGACAAACTCGGTCAGCAATCGCGCAGAGTAGGCGCTGGACTCGGGCACCAGGTAGACCGTCCCGCCGCTGTTGAGCGCGCCATAGAGATCCAGGACCGAGAGGTCGAAGTGAAACGGCGCATGGTTGGCGAAACGATCGCCCGCCTCGAAGCCGTAGCTGGAGCACGCCCAATCGACGAACGCCAGAGCGTTGCCATGGCTGAGGGATACGCCCTTGGGCACGCCTGTAGAGCCGGAGGTATAGAGGATATAGGCCAGGTCATCGGGCTGGATATCGAGTTGCGGCACCACACCGGAACCTGCCTCTATATTGCGCCAGTGACGAGCGTTGGCTACATCGTCCAACACCACGCAACGCACCTGCTGCAGTTCGGATGCAACGAGCTCCTCCAGGCGCGCACTGGTGCAGATGAGCAGCACTGCCTGGGAGTCATGGACGATCTTTTGCAGACGCGCCACCGGGCTCATCGGATCGACCGGAACATACACCACGCCCAAGCGCAGGGCGGCCTGCATCACCGCCACCAGATCGACCGACTTGTGTGCCCACAGCACGACCCGCTGGCCCTGGCGCACCCCCAGGGCACAGAACATGGCGACGAATTCCCGGGTCCTCGCCTCCAGCGCCTCGTAGCTCAGCCCCTGGTTTTCGTCCACCACGGCCAAGTGCTGCGGATAGCGCGCAGCGCTATGCATCACCCGTTCATGCAGCAGCTTCATAGCTTCAACTCCCGGGCGATGATCTCGTGTTGCATGTCGGTGGTGCCGGAGAAAATCGTGGTGCCGATGGAGTCACGCAGCATCGATTCGATACCGAAGGACTCCAGGCAGCCCCTGCCGCCGAAGATCCTGATCGCATCGATGCTCGAAGCCAGCGCACCCTCGCTGATCGCCAGCTTCGACAAGGCGATGTTCAGTTGCCCCGGATCGCCCTGGTCCATGCCCCAGCACGCCCGGAACAGCAGCAACCGGGCCGACTCCAGGCGCAGCTTCATCTGGGCGATGCGGTGCGAGACCGCCTGGTTGTCACCGATGGCCTTGCCAAACTGGCGCCGGGTACGGGCGTGCTCGATAACCTGCTCCAGCTGCCGTTCCATCATGCCCAGGAATCCCGCGAACAGGCAGGCGCGTTCCCAACCCATCGAGCTCTGGAACACCTGCCGGCCCTGCCCCTCCTCACCCAGGCGATTGGCTTCGGGAACCTGGCAATCGTCGAAGAACACTTCGCCGGCCGGGCAGCTCTTCAGGCACACCTTGGCCAATGGATCGCTGACCCTGATACCCGCAGTGTTGCGTTGCACCACGAACCCGCTGACCCCCAGGGCGCCGTACTCGGGGTTACTGGTGGCATAGGTGACGAAGATGTCGGCGATCGGCGCATTGCCGGCGAAGCTCTTGTGGCCGCTGAGCCGGTAGCTGCCGTCCGCCTGGGGCCAGGCCCGGGTCTTGAGGTTGCTGGAGTCCGAGCCCGCTTCGGGTTCGGTGATCGCGTTGGAACCGATGAACTCGCCACTGGCCAGCTTGGGCAGGACCTCGCGCTTGACCTGCGTCGAGGCAAATTCGGCGATGGGCATGGCGCAGGCGAACTGATGCGCCGCAGCTGCGAAAACCAATCCCATATCCGTGCAGCCCAGGCCGAAGGCATGCATCGCAATGGCCGTCGATAACGCCCCCAGGCCCTGACCACCGTACTCCTGGGGAATCGACAACCCCAACAAGCCAGCCTCGCCGCAAGCCGCCCACTGCTGGGCGGTGAAATAGCTCGAATGTGGGTTGCGGCTCTCGGCCAGTTGGCCGGCACACAGTTCGGCGATCATGGCAACGTGTTTTTTCTGGGCGACATCATAGTTGAAGTCCATTTCAACTCTCCTTGCGCATGGATGGTTTTCTGAAGGATCGATAGAAGATCAGCCGGCCGACCTCCGAAGGCACCTGCATCAGGCCCCACCAGAGCGCCTTGAGCTTTCGTAGGGTGGTCAGTTGATAGACACGAGCGTGAGGATTAGCAAAATCAAAGATAGGCGGTACAAAACTGGCCTTGGCCAGCTCCGCAAAAATGCAACTTGCAGCTTGCGCCGCGGAAACCTTGGTGCTTTCGACGTCATCACAAAGGTCCAGGGTAGTGTTGAGAATATCCTTGTAGCCCTGGTACAGGGGCATCCAGAAGCCATCCTCGGCCAGTCGGTCGATCTCCTCGAAAGCCCGTTGATCCAGGGACTTGGCGAAGGCATCGTTGACCTTGCGCGCAGTGATGGTGGCGGCGATCGACTGCAGCAGCCAGACCCGGGCGAAGGCGTTCCAAAGCTCGGGGTCGCGAAACGCGACATAGGCACCTGCCGCGATCCGGTCGCTCAGCTTGATGATGCTGTCCTGGGTGACGATGAACTCGCGCAGCGCCCGGCTGCGGTAATCCCCGCTGCGCACGGCATCGATCAAGCGATGGGCCAGGCCCAGTACCAGCTCCGCTCCATTGGAAAGCTTGCGCGAGAACAGCAAGTCATTGGTCGCCGCGCCTTCGTCGAACATCAGGCAGCGGCGCTCGAGCGCCGAAGGGCACACTTCGCGCAGCGGCTCGCGAACCGCCCACTCCCGTACTCGCCGGGCACCGCCCAGGTGCTTGGCCAACCCGGGATACTTGTCGACCAGCCCTGCCAGCACCTGGTCGCCGTCGGCACCCTGGCAGGCATCCTCGCGTACCGACACCAGTACGCTGACCAAGGGGTTACGCGAATGCGCGTGGTTGTCGAAAGGAATGATCCCGACCCAGCCTTCCTCGAGCACATGGTGCAACGTGCCTTCATGCCACTGGCCGGGGAAATCGTCTTCAACGCAGGCATCGAACGGCACCACCCCGAGCATATGGGTGGAAAATCCCCGGGTCCGGGCCTGCATGGTGCAGGCCTCCGAGGGCAAGTCGGCGTGGCGGGCGATCATCTGCCCGGCCGGGCTGCCGTCGACGATGAAGTCGGCGCTGACCCAGCCTCCCTGCGCCACCGCCACCTTGGCTCCACGATCGTCGAGCACGACCCGCGGGGCATCCGCCACCTCCACCAGTTGCACGCCATAACGCACTGCAGCAGCCAGCAGGTAGGCATCGATATCAGGCCGGAACAAGTGGTTCTCGCCATGTTCGGAAGGCACGTTGAATTGCAGCGCCTGGCCCATGTCCATTGCTCGGCCTGGCTGATGGTAGATGAATCCGAGGTTCTTCTTGACCCCGGAAGACGGCATGACTTTCTGGTGGATATCGCGGGTACGGGCAATATTCTTTATCTCGGGTACCGAATAGCGGTCGGCGATCAACTCGAAAATCATCGACGTATAAGGAATCGTCGCCTCGCCCGTCAGGTCGGGCGGCAGGTGCCGGTTGCGCAGCAAGCCGACACGGACATCGTTCCTGGCCAGGCAGGCAGCGAGCATCGTCACACTGATACTGTTGCCGGCCAAAAGAACGTCGTAATGGTTTGGCACCTGGCCAAACAGCGCATCATTCATAACCACCTCAATGGCAGATCATTCTTCAGGTATCTGTGCCGCAGGCCTTTCAGGCCTCGGCCAGGCAACCCTGTTCCCTTATCGAGCGGGCCAGGAAATCCGGCCACATCAGGCCCGGGCATTCGAGAAACTCACGAGCCTTGATCTCCAGCTTCAGATCGCGGCGACAACGGGCAACCATGTCCATGACCAGCAACGAATCCAGGCCGTAGTCCATCAGGCTGCCGCCGTCTTCGAGCTTGGCCCGCACTTGCTCGGTCTTGACCCCGAGCAGTTGGGCGTACTGCTCCCAGACGTAGCCATCGAGCAAGGCCAGCACTCCGGCCTCGTCGGTGGCCGAAAGCCGCTCCAGGATGTCGCCACCGGTGCTTTCGGCGACCCTGGCGGCCGGCACCTGGCTGCGGATGTACTCCAGCAGGGGCTGCGGGCCGCGGGACTCCAACAGTGGCTTGAAGCGATCCCAGTCGACCCCCGATACCACTAGCTGGGTCATGCCGCTGGCTAGAATCCGCGACAACAGGCCGATGTTCTGCGCCGGCACGATCTGTTTCAGGCCGACGCTGGTGAGGAAGTTCAGGACCTGTTCGTCGAACAGGTGGCTGCCTCCGGCCCAGAGCCCCCAGTCGATCACCAGCGCCTGCAGACCCTGGCTCCGGCGGTGCCAGGCCAGGCCATCGAGGAACTGATTGGCGGCGGCATAACTGGCCACGTGCTGCGACCCCCACACGCTGGCGATCGTCGAGCACATGACGAAGAACTCCAGGTCCTGGTCCAGGGAGAGTTCATGCAACAACCAGGTTCCCTCAACCTTTGGCCGCATGACCTGATCGAAGCTCTCGTTATCGATATCCTCGAGGTCTTGGGGAATGGAGATACCCGCCGCATGGAAGATGCCCTTGAGCTTCAGGCCTGGCGATGCGCACCCTGCGAATACCCCGAGCATGTCCTGGCGCGAGGTGATATCCGCCTGCACGTAGCGAACCTGCGAAGCCTGCGCACCGAATCGCGCCAACTCGGCGCCCACCCGCTCCAGCGGACGCCGGCCGGTGATCACCACCTCGGCGGCCCCCTTGTCCAGCAGCCACTGGGCCATGGCCAGGCCGATCCCGCCCATGCCGCCGGTGATCAGGTAGCTACCCTGGGCGCAAGGCACATAACCGCGGCTGGGCAAGCGAGCCTCACTGAAGTGATTCAGGCGCTGGACATAACGCTTGCCGGGGCGCAGGCAGATCTTGTCTTCCCCATCGGGATCGATGACTTGTGCAGCCAACGCCCGGGCCCAATCATGATCGTCGGGAGCCAGGTCGATCAGGCCGCCCCAGTGCTCGGGATGCTCCAGGGCGATGGTCTTGCCAAGCCCCCATAAGGGTACCGTCGCCACCTGCATGGCTTGCCCGGGCGCCAGGCCGACGGCGTTCGCCCCCTGGGTGACTAGCCACAGCCGGCCGCCGCGCTCGCCCAGGGCGATCAGTGACTGGACCAGCTCCAGCACGGGGTGAAACAGCTGCGCCGACAGGTTCGACAGCTCCTGTAGGCTGGTGCCATGGGCATCGACGACGTCCTTGCCGTCGAGCACGATGATCTCGGCGGCCAGCGCCTGGCTGTCCAGCGAAGGAGACTGGCCCGGGGCCTGGGCCAGGGCGACTCGACTGGCTTCGAGCAGTGCCTGGGGAGACATGACCAACGCCCGGTGCCCGGCCGACTGCAGCTGCTCGACCAGTGGCTGGGCCAGCTCCGGTGAACTCGCGACCAGGGTGAACAACCGATCCGGGCGAAGCACGTCGGCCTGCTTGCGCGGGCGCTCCAGCCAGTCGAGACTGTAGAGCACGTCTGGCTGGCAAAGGGGGCCACACAGCGCCTGCTCGTTGCCTGCCGCGGCCAGGCTCACGCCCTCCAGCCGCCCCACAGGCTGGCCAGCACTGCCATACAAGGTGCAATCGAACTGTTGCGGATCCGCCGGGCTAGCGACCAGGGCCAGGCTTTGCACCTCGTGCATGCTGGCCCGCGTGCAGAACAAGCAACAAAGACCTGCCACCGTTGCGCCTGCGTTATCCGGTATCGCCTGGCCAAGGTACTCCAGCACCTGGGCCAAGCGGTTGCCGTGGCCGTCGGTTTCTGCCGGCAGTTGCATGTGGTAGACGAACCCCGGCTCATGCGTCGACTCCTGCTCCGCACCCGGTAGTGGCCCGGCGCTGACGGGGTGCGCTTGCAGGGTCAGCGACAAGACCGCTTGCCAATCGGCAGTGGCGGCTTTGGCCGCGTCGCTCAAGGCAAAGCAGCGCACTTCCCAGGCCGAGCCTGCAAGCGGCTTGAGTTCGGTGAACAGGTTCAGTTGGTCATCCGGATGCATGACCAGGGCCTGGGGCATGCTCGCCAGGCTGATAGCGCAGGACTCCAGTTGCAGCTGGTCGATGATCTGGGCCGTGAAAGCCGCCAGCAGGCGGGCAGGCGGTAACAACACCAAGTCATCGCGACACTCAGCTCCCAACGCCTGCAGTCGGGCGCAGTCCAGGGTCGCCTCGAACGCCGGGGTCGGTGCCTTGACCGGGTGCCCCATTAAGCTCGATGAGCCGGGCGGGGCCGATGAGACGCCGGACGATGCGCCCTGGGCTACGTCGAACCAATAGCGTTGACGCTGGAAAGCATAGCTGGGCATGGGTTGGCGCAGTGCGCCGTCATGCTCGTGCAGTCTCGCCCAGTCGAGATCGTAGCCAGCGACGTAGAGCTGCGCTGCAGCGATACGCAGGTCCCGCGAGGGCTCGCCGGCATGACGCATGCAGGGGATGGCCAGGACCTCGCCTGCGCCTTCATCACGGCCGATCAGCGGCGTGAGAACCGCATCGGGGGCCACCTCGAGGAACGTCCCGACCGACAGCTCTTCACGCAAGGTAGTGACGCCAGCACTGAACCTCACGGCCTGGCGGGTATGCATGCACCAATAGTCAGGCGAACTCAGGCTCGACAGGGTATGCACCTGCCCCGTGACGCCGGCGATGACGGGCATACGCGGCTCACTGAAACGAAGCTGCTTCACCTCCTCGCGGAATGCTTCGAGCATCGGCTCGGTAGCGGCACTGTGGAAGGCATGGGACACGCCCAGCTTGCGCACCTTGCAGCCACTGGTCCGCAGGCGCTCGGCCAGCGCCTGCACCTCAGCCTGCGGACCCGCTACCACCAGGTCCTGCGGGCTGTTGACCGCGGCCAATTCGACGCTAGTACCCGGCAACTCCCGGAGCACCGCGCCCAGTTGCTCCTCGCTCATGCCAAGGGCATACATTGCCCCGCCCGCGGTCATCAGTTGCTGCGCCAGGCGACCACGCGCCTCCACCATGCGCAAGGCATCGGCCAGGGAAATCGCTCCGGCCACGCAGATGGCGCTGATTTCGCCAAAGCTGTGGCCGAACACCGCATCCGGAGCGATTCCCCAATGCATCCATAGGCGAGCCAGGGCGTACTCGACGGCAAATATGGCTGGCTGTGCGTAACGGGTCTGCTCCAGGTAGCCTTCGCTGGCGGCCGAGTCGTCGAGCACCAGGGTGAGCAGATCCACCTCCATCATCGGGCCGAGCAGGGCTCGGCACTCGTCGATCCGGGCCTTGAAGAACGGTTCGTGCTCATACAGTTCCCGGGCCATGCCACGGTACTGGCAACCTTGACCGGGGAACAGCATGACCAGGCCCTCGGGGGCCCCTTGGCAGCGGCCGTCGAAGACGTTGCCAATGACCTTGCGCGATGCATAAGCCGCCAATTGCTCGCGCAGCCCATCGCGGCTATCGGCAACGGCCGCGAAGCGATGGCCGAAATGCGCGCGCCCCAGGTTCGCCGTGTAGCACAGGTCGCGTAATTCGAGCTCGTCATGCTCGGCGATGAAACGCTCGTAGCGCCCGGCAACCTGGCGTCGCGGGGTTTCGCCCTTGGCCGAGATAGTCAGCAGTTGCCAGGGGCTGCCGTGTCCTGCACCACGCGTCCTGGGCGGCGGGTCCCCCACCACCACATGGGCGTTGGTCCCGGTAACGCCGAACGAGCTGACCCCGGCGTGGCGCGCCTTGCCCTGACGCGGCCAGGCCGTGGCTTCGGTGACCACCTTCAGAGCCAGGCGATCCCACTCCACTCGAGGGTTGGGAGTATGGAAATGCACTTGTGGCACCAGGGCCTCGTGCTGCATGCACAAGAGGATCTTCGCCAGCCCGGTGACCCCGGCGACTGGCTCCAGGTGCCCCATGTTGGCCTTGATCGAACCGACCAGCAGCGGTTTCGCACCATCGCGCTGCTGGCCCAGCGCCGCATGCAGTGCACGCAGTTCGATCGGATCGCCCAGGGCCGTACCGGTGCCGTGGGCCTCGACATAGTCCACCTCCACACCCTGGAGCCCGGCCTGGCCCAGCGCCAGCCGGATGACTTCCTCCTGGGCATGGATATTGGGCACCGTGATCCCGCTGCTGGCTCCATCGTTGTTGACCGCACTGCCCTCGATCACGGCCATGATCGGATCCTGGTCGCGTACCGCATCGCTCAAGCGCTTGAGGGCAAGGATCACGCAGCCTTCAGCACGCCCGTAGCCATCGGCCGCGGCATCGAAGGTCTTGCAGCGCCCATCGGGCGCTACCGCACGCAACTTGCTGACGAGGATGAAACCGTAGGGCGACAGGATCAGGTTGACCCCGCCGGCCAGCGCCACGTCGCTCTCGCGATTACGCAGGCTGTTGCAGGCCTGGTGCAGGGCCACCAGGGACGAGGAACACGAGGTGTCGAGCACCACCGCCGGCCCCCTCGAGCCCAGGGTGTAGGCGATGCGCCCGGCGACGAAACTGGTCTCGCCATAGAACTGGTAGGCATTGACGTCCTCGGCCACGCCCAGTTGCTGACGCAGGCGCACGTAGTCATTGGTGCTGACGCCCATGAACACCCCCATTTTCTTGCCGTGCAGGCTGTCGGGAGCGATAGCGGCATGCTCCAGGGCCTCCCAGGCTACTTCCAGGGCCAGCCGCTGTTGCGGATCCATTCCTTGCGCTTCCTTTGGCGAGATGCCGAAGAAGGTCGGGTCGAACTGGTCCACCGCATCGATGAATCCACCACGCATGACATAGGCCTTGCCAGGCACCTGTGGATCGGGGTCGTAGTAGTCCGTACCGTAGAGTCGGTCAGTGGGCATGTCTCCCACCGCATCGGTGGCGTTCTTCAACAGGCTCCACAAACGCCTGGGGTTATCGGCATGCCCCGGCAACCGGCAGCCCAGGCCGACGATGGCAATGGGCTCGCCGGATACCTGGGACTTGCCGGCGACCTTGTCCTTGAGCGCACGGATGGTGGTGATCGCCTGAGCAAGGCTCTCTTGCAGCTGGTCCTTGCTTGCATCGCGGATATCGTTATCCATAAAAGGCCTCGATCGGTGATTCTCTGGCAGTCGCCACGCAACTGCCGGGCTAGTAATTGGCAAGATCCCGCAGCTCATCCTCGAGTGCGCCAATCAGCTGCGCCCGAGACAGTTGCTTCAGGTCCTGCTGTTGCCCTGCCTGTGCGGCACTCTGGGCAGCGACAACCGGTGCGGACTCCAAGAGCTGGTCCATCAGGTAATTCGTCACCTGCTCGATGGAGGTGTACTCGAAACCGAAGGTCGACGGCAGGTCGATGCCCAGTGCACGGTTGAGCCTGGCGCGCAGGTCCAGCGACATGACCGAGGACATCCCCATGTCGAAGAATCCCTTGCGTACGTCCAGGTCCCGGCCATCGGTGATGCCGAACACCTGCCCTATCACTTCGCACACCAGCGCCTGCATCGTTCGCTTCTGGCGCGCGGGAGGCATGCCGGCGAACTCGTCCAGGCGTGAGTCTTGCTCGATGTCCTGCATGCCCATGTGCTCAAGCAGCGGCCAAGGGAGGATGCTCTGGTACAGGCGCTTGAGTTGTGGCCACTCGACATTGAGCAGGCCGTATTGGCCATGACCGCCCTCGAGCAGGCGCAGGATGCCCTGCTCGATTTGAACCTGGCTCAGCGGTTGCAGCCCGCTGGCTTGCAGCGCCGCCCTGGCGTTGGCGTCGTGCTCCAGTTCACGCTCGCTTTGCGTCACCTGCAGCATTTGGCAAGCGAGGCCCTGGCGAAGACGCTGGTCGTGGATCCAGGCGGCATAGGCATCGGCGATGGCACAAGCGGCAAAACCCGCACCGCCCAGCAGGGAGGTGGCGCTGCCCATGATCAGGAAGAACGCCCGAGGGTCGTCCAAGGCCTGGTGGATCTGTTGCAGGACTTCAAGCTGGCGGGCGAGCGCCTGCGCCTGGGAGCCGAACTCCGCTCGGGCCAGGGCCACGGTGCGCCAGTCAGTGCCCAGATGAACGAAGCCGGCGATGGGGCCCTGCGCGCGCAGTGAGCCAAGAAGCTGCGCCAAGGCCAAGCCTGCCTCCTGCGGCAACATGGCTGTCGACAGCGGCAGCGGCGCTGGTTGCGACCAGCGCACTTGTTCCGGAGCGTGGCTGAGCAGCAACGCCCGCGCTGCCCCGCGCCGCGCAAGCGCCTTGAGTACCGGTTCCAGGTCGCTTCCGGGGCAGGCATGCACCAGCACCGTTCCCGCCAGCGGTGGCGGGTCCAGCGGCCGTACAGCAGCAGCTGGCTCCTCCACCAGGTACTGGGCCCGGATCCGAACACCTTCGATCGCCAGATGGTCATGGCTGGGTTGCCCGCGCAGCAGCCGGCAAAGACTGGCGTAGCTTCTCCTGTCGCGCCCGTCGAGGCTGACCAGTCCACCCCACCAGGCGGGATGCTCCAGGGCGAAGATATGCGCCGCTCCTTGCCATGCAGCCTGGCTCGCGGCCGCCACCGGCTCATTGGCCTGGCTGCCGGCCACGGCGAACCAGATCGGCTTGGCGGGCTTGGCACCGCTCGCCGCAGCAGCGGCCAGGGCCTGCATCACGTCGGTGCCGGCCAGCAGCGCTGGCGACAGGCTGCAGCCCTCCCCAGCCACAGCACCGGCGGCACCAAGTACTACCAGCCCGCGACAGGAAGCGTCCGTGCCGACCCGGCGCAACACCTGGGCAAGCCGCTGCGGTAACGGTTGCGTACCGTCCTGCAAGGCAATGATCTCGATCGAGCAATGCCCTGCCTGGAAGGCCGCTTGCAGCGGTCGTGTATCCCCGGCCTGCCGAGCCAGCACCAACCAATATCCCGGAACCGGTTCGCTGGTCTCGGGCAACGGATAGTCGCGCCACTCCCGGCGGATCATCGGTACTTCGGGCGCTGCCTCAGCGATCTCGGCCAGGTATCGCGAACCAGGTTCGGCGAACAGTGGCGCCTCGAATAGAGCGACCCGGCACCCCTGCAAGTCGAAAGCTTGCAGGCAACCCGTCTTGCCATCCGCCCCAGGAGCCAGTACCACCCTCAGGCTCGACGGCAGGCCGGCAAGCACCTGGATCCGGGAAAACCCAAGGAGGGTCGCGGCACTGGCACCCTCAAAGAGCTTGATCGCGTTTTCCAACAAGTCCGCTTGCCGTTGCTCCGGCGCCAGGGACGCAGCGAAGTGGCTCAGTGCTTGGCGCGGCCCAGCTGCCGAGCCTACCGACAATCCGGACAAGCCATCTTCGGAAACTTCCAGGCACTGTTCGCCAGACGCCTCCAGCTCGCCTGGCAGAGGCATCTCACACTCCTGCAGCGTTCCGCTCATGCACACTTGGCGGACCTCGTCATGGACGCCCTGCACCGCCAGCTCGAAAGTGGCACCGCACGCCTGGAGGTGCAGGGTCAGGTGCGAGATCACAGGCTGCCCGGCGGCCAGGCCTACACGGGCAATGCGCAGGTCGCGAATCTGCTGCAGGCCCCGTGGTGTTTCCCGGATGGCCTGCAGCACCGCATCAAGCAGCCAGTGCGGCTTGAACTCCTGGCCCCGGCCAGCCAGGGGCTCGTAGTAATCACCCTGGGGGTCGAGTAATGCAGACCAGTACCAGATGTCGCTCGTCGGACGTGCCAGAGAATGCAGGCAGGGATGAGCCGGTAATGCTCGCGACGGCTGACCGGGCAACGCTGGGCCAACGGTGTCGAGCCAGTAATCGTTGAGCTGCCAGGGGTAGCCGGGTAGCTCGAGTGCCCGATGCCCTTCTGGCAAACGCTCGGGGCAGGACGTCCGCTCCCCGCGCATGAAGGCATCGGCCAGGAGCGCCCAGGGCTCATCGCAACCTGGCACCTTGTCATCAATTACCGAAGAGCCATCGAGCCAGGCCTGCAACGCCTCGCGCAATTCCTGGCAGTTGCGCCCATGAACCACCAAGCGCTCCTTGAACCAGGTGCGGCGTACCAGAGCGTTGGAACAGATCTCCTGGGCGGCATGCCCAGTCTCGCCCAGGAAGTCCAGGTAACGACCGGCCAGGGCCGCCAAGGCCGCCGCAGTAGCCGCAGACAAGCACAAGGCCACGGGCTCGGCATCGCACGACAACGGCGCAACGGGGAGCGAGCGATGTCCCTTGAGCAATACATGTACGTTGGTACCGGTAAAACCAAAGGCACTGACCCCGGCGATCCGCGCCTCGCTCGGTTCCGGCCAGGCCACCGCCTGGCGGGGCAGCTTGAGGTTCATCTGCTCCCACGCCACCCGGGTATTGGCGATATGCAGGTGGGGCTGCGGCGGCACCAGGCCCCGCTCTGCCACCAGGCAGGCCTTGATCAGCGAGGCAATGCCGGCGGCTGCCTCCAGGTGGCCGATATTGGCCTTGAGCGAGGCGACGGTCAGCGCCGGCGTACCATCGGCGCATCCCTGGCGATAGGCGTTATGCAAGGCATTGAGTTCGATGGGGTCACCAAGCACGGTCCCGGTACCATGGGCCTCCACGTAGCCGACTTGCTCGGGCCGCACCCCCGAGTTGGCCAGTGCGTCCCGGATCAGCGCTTCCTGGGCCGGTCCGTTGGGAACCGTCAGGCCGGCACAGGCACCATCATGGTTGATCGCCGAACCGAGGATGGTGGCGACGATGGGGTCCCGATCCTGCTCGGCCCTGGCCTGGCGCTTGAGAATGACCACGCCGCAACCCTCTCCCCGGCCATAACCATCGGCGCGATCATCGAAAGTCTTGCTGATACCGTCCGCCGCCAATGCACCGGCCTGCCCCATGGACTGGAAGATCGCCGCCGAGGCGATGACGTTCACCCCGCCGACGATGGCCACATCGCACTCCGCGCTGCGCAGGCTGTTGCAGGCCAGGTGGATGGCGGCAAGTGAAGACGAGCAAGCAGTATCGACGGTCAGGCTCGGGCCGCGCACGCCGAGAAAATGCGAGAGGCGTCCGCAGATGGCGGAAAACGAACTACCCGTTCCGTAGTGCGCATCCACGCCCTCGGGGCAGTTCAAGACCCTGGCTTCGTAGTCGTGGGAGTTGGCGCCAACGAACACCCCAACCCGTTGGTCGAGCAGCTTTTCCTGACTCAGGCCGGCCCGTTCCAAGGCTTCCCAGGCCACCATCAGCAGCAGGCGCTGCTGCGGATCCATGCTCCTGGCCTCCTTGGGGGAAATCCGGAAGAAATCTTCGTCGAATCCCTCAGGGCGCTCGATCAGGCTGGCAAAGCGCGGGAAAGCGTCGCAGGCCACCGCACCAACCAACCGCTCCTGAGGCACTGGCACTACGGTCGGGGTCTGTTCGAGCAGCAATTGCCAGAGCGCCTCGGGGCTGTCCGCCTGGGGAAACCGACAAGCCATGGCCACCACGGCGATCTGCGCCGGGCAGTCGCTCGCAATTGCGTTTCCTGCTTCACCCCCTATGCCTGCCGAGGCGGCTTGCGCTTGGCTGGACAACAACCCTTGCAGATAGTGGC
This sequence comes from Pseudomonas sp. B6(2017), assembly GCF_002112765.1. Lineage (NCBI taxonomy): Bacteria > Pseudomonadati > Pseudomonadota > Gammaproteobacteria > Pseudomonadales > Pseudomonadaceae > Pseudomonas > Pseudomonas sp. B6(2017). Next base: position 97,574 of record NZ_NEIQ01000015.1, read on the forward strand.
TCAAACGATTGAGCGTGGGATGGTCGAAACCTACGGTGGCCGAAAGCTTGAGACCAAGGCGCTGCTCCAGCTTGCGCTTGAATTCGACCAGGGAAATGGAGTCCAGGCCCAGCTCGAAGAATCCACGATCCGGGTCCGGATCGACACAAGCCGCACCGATGATTTCGGTCAGCAGGGTCTTGATCTGGCTGCGTACGTCGGCGGCCATGACTGTCCCCACCGGTTCCCGTGCTGCGACCGACATCGCCACCTGCAAGTCGGGTTCCGCCTGTCCGGGCTGGCTCAGCAGCAAATCATGGGCCTGGGCGCGGATATTGCCCTGGGCGTCATAGACCACTACTTGCGCTCGCAGGTCCATCAACGGCTCGACCAGGGGCGCCACCGGCGCAGGGGTGAACCAGAAACTCTGGTGCTGCCAAGGATAAGCCGGCAGGTCGAAGGCCTGTTCCCTGGGCTGATAGGCTTGCCAGTCGAGCGCCACGCCCTGCTCGTACAGTCGAGCGAGGATTGCCGCCAGTTCCGTGGCGGCGTCGCCCTGCTTGTGCAGTGCCCCGCAAACCAGCCCTTCGACACCGCGGTCGGCCAACATCTGGTTGATCGATGGCGCCAACACCTTGTGCGGTCCCAGTTCGACGAACAATCGATGTCCCTGGTCGACCAGGTGCTCGATAGCCCGGTCAAAGCGCACGGCGCCGCGGGCATTGTCGAGCCAGTACTGGACATCGGCTATCGCTGCGACATCAGGCATGGCGCTGGTGGAGACCCATGGGATAGATGCCGGTCCAGCCGCCAGGCCATCCAGCCCCAGGCGAATGGCTTCCAGACAGGTATCCATCTGGTAGGAGTGGAAGGCATATTCGGCCGGCATCAGGTACGTGAAGACACCTTCCTCGCGCAACTGCCGGTCCAACTCCAGCACCGCCTGAGGGCTGCCGGACACCACGCAGCTGTTACGACTATTGACCACCGACAACTCCAGCTGCCGATCCACCGCCAAGCGCGCCTGAAGCGGTTGCGCCGCCAGCCCCACCACCAACATGCGGCCCTGGCCCAATGTGCCCTTCATGGCCTGGGCCCGGAAATGGATCACCCGTACCGCCGATTCCAGGTCCAGGGCTCCAGCGCAATAGGCGGCAGCCACCTCGCCCATGGAATGCCCGACCACAGCCGCAGGCTTCACGCCCCATTGGCCCAGGCACTCGGCCAGCGCCACCTGGATGGCGAAGATGCATGGCTGGGCAAACTCGGTGAGGTGCAACCGGGATGCGCCTTCTGCGCTGCGTAATTCGGCCTCGATCGACCAGTCCGCCCATAGGGCCATGGCCTGGTCGCAACGCTGGATCATCGACAGGAACACCGGTTCGCGCTCCAGCAGGTCCTGGCCCATGCCGACCCATTGGGCGCCCTGCCCGGTGAAGACGAAGACCGCCGCTGGTTCGCTCTGCTCGTCCGTGGCGCATGCCGCGCAGGGGAGCGCCAGTTGTGCCAGCTGGCTTTTCAACTGAGCACTATCGACACCGACCACCGCACGACGAAAAGCGAAATGTTCCCGGCGATGTAGTGCGCTGGCGACGAAGGCTCGCAGTTGCCGATCATCCTGCTCCGGCAACTGGTCGGCATAGGCCCTGGCCTGGTCCACCACGCCCTGGGCGGCCTTGGCCGATACCGGAAGGATCCAGGGCCGAAGTTGTGCCGCAGGCACTTGTTGCGATCGCGCCTGACGATAGGCCCTGGCGTCCTCCAGGATCATGTGGACATTGGTGCCGCTGAGTCCGAAACCGCTGACTCCGGCCAGGAGCGAGCGTTTGGGCAAGGCCTCGAGCGTCGTGGGGATGCAGAGCCTGGAACGCTTCCAGTCCACCAGCTCGTTCAAGCGCGTGAGATGCAGTTGCGGGGGCACCTCGGCGTGCTCCAGGACCTTCATGGCCTTGAGTACGCTGGCCATGCCGGCCGCCGCGTCCAGGTGCCCCATGTTGGCCTTGACCGATCCCACCATCAGCGAGCGTTCACGGCCCTGGAACACTTGGGCCAGGGAGGACAGCTCGATGGGATCGCCCAAGGGCGTTCCTGTGCCATGGGCCTCGACGTAGTCGATATCCTCCACCGTCAACCCGGCAACCTGTAACGCCTCGGCGATCACCGCAGCCTGGGCGTTGGCATTGGGCACGGTCTGGCCAGCACTGGCGCCATCCTGGTTGATGGCCGAGCCCCTGATCACCGCCTGGATCGGATCACCATCGCGCATGGCATCCGCCAGGCGCTTGAGCACCACTACCCCGCAACCCTCGCCTCGAACAATGCCATCGGCAGCGGCATCGAACACCCGGCACCGGCCGCTGGGGGAAATCGCCCGGATCTGGCTCATGTAGATCGTCAGGTCTGGGGCCAGCATCAGGTTCACCCCGCCCGCCAGGGCCAGGTCCGCTTCACCGGCTTGCAAGGCACGACAAGCCAAGTGCATGGCGACCAAGGATGAGGAGCAAGCAGTGGTCACGGTCATCGCCGGGCCGTGCACCCCCAGGTGATAAGCGATACGCCCGGCAGCGAAGCTGAACTCCTTGCCGGCGGCATAGTAGGGATTGATCTGCCCGACCCCCGCCTCGCGTGAGTGCAATGCCAGGTAATCCATGCCCAGCATCCCGACGTATACCGCGGTGCGGCTATCCTTGAGCTGCTCGCGAGTCATGCCGGCACGTGCCACGCCCTCGCAAGCGACCTCCAGCAACAGGCGCTGCTGCGGGTCCATTTCCCTGGCCTCGGAGGCCGAGATACCGAAGTAATGGGCGTCGAAGCGATCGACATCTTGCAAGAACGCCCCGACCTTGCAGTAGGTCGTACCGGTTTGCGCGGCGGACTCGTCGTAGATTGCCTCCGAGTCCCAGCGTTGAGTGGGTACCGGTCCGATGAAATCGGTCCCAGCACGAAGGAGTTCCCAGAATGCTTCGGGTGTCGTTGCGCCTTTGGCGAAGCGGCAACCACTACCGATGATGGCAATGGGTTCGAAATCCATGGGCGCACGGGCATCCATTCAGTCATCTCCTTCGACTGGGGTATGTGTCGTTTCTTAGAAAGCAGGCTTGGCGGTAGGGACCTGCATGTCGCCCAGGTACTTGTGCCAGAGGTGGTCCGGATCGCTTTCGACAGCGGCGATGATCTCGCGCATCTTGTCCAGCACCTCCAGGCGTTTGCCGCTGTAGACGTCACCCTGGAGCAGTTGGAGGATATCCAGGCGATAGCGTGGGTCCTGGACGAATGCGGTGAACAGGATGTTCAAGCGGTAGTAGAGAGTGATGAACTCGTACCAGTTCTTGATGCCGTTCCTGATCATGCCTTCGTAGCGGGTGAAGCTGGACTTCTGGAAGTCGTTGTTCTTCACCGCCTCGATGATGTCGCCACTGGCGATACGTGCACTGTTCAAAGCCACGCTGACACCACTGGAGAAGATCGGGTCGACGAACCGCGCGGCATCGCCGATCAGGACGAAACTGTCGCCACACACTTCCTTCATGCCGTAGCTGTAGTCCGCCTCTTTCTTGAATGGGCGCAACTGCTCCGACGCCTTGAGGGCGTCATGGAGGTTCTCGCGGGTCTTGACCGCTTCCCAGAAGAACTCCTCGTACGAAAGATTGGAGTTGGTGTAGTTCTGCTTTTGCGTGACCACACCGACGCTGGTGATGGTCTCGGTGATCGGGATCTGCCAGACCCAGGTATTGGTCAGTGGCAGGAAGTGGATGAAGATGTAGTCGACCTTCTCCGGATTCTGGGTCGCCGACTTGCGGTCGAAATTATCGAACCAGGAATGGATGGCGAACTGGTTGAAAACCGGGTCTTTCTCTCGCAGGCCCAGGCGCCGGCCCAGCAATACGTTACGGCCACTGGCGTCGACTACCATCTTCGCCTTGATCTCGACACTGCGCTTGCCCAGCTTCGCGTTGACGATGACATTGCCTGGGCTGATGAACTCGACGTCGGCGACTTCTACCCCCTGGAACACCTTGGCCCCCAGCGAACCGGCGTGCTCCAGCAGGATACGGTCGAACTTGCCGCGATCGACGTGGTAGGTGAAATCACGGTCGACACCTTCCTGCTTGCGTTCATTGAACAAAATTTCCGCCGAACGAAAATCATGGTCCAACCCCTGGAAGCCCATCTTGTCTTCAGGTCCCGAGTCGGCCGAAGTCCAGGCAGCCCCGAATTTCTTCGGGAAGTTGGCCTTCTCGATCTTTTCCATCACGCCGATGTCCAGCAGTACCGGAGTGGTGGCTGGAACCAACGACTCGCCGACATGTTCGCGCTCGAACAAGTCCTTTTCGAACACTGCGCACTTGACACCCTCTTTGGCCAAGTAGGACGCCATCGTCGAACCGGCCGGCCCGCCCCCGATAATTACTACGTCATAATCATGATCGTTCATTGCACACTCCCTGTTATGCGCACTCGGCCTTTAATTGCTCAACTGTCCTGGATATTGCATTCAGATCTTTGAAGTACTTACCGGTAATGTGCGTACTTGGGATGGACACGCCCATTTCATCCCTGATGTAGACCATCAGCTTGACGATATTCATTGAATTTAGAATGCCCCACTCAAGTAATGGAGTCTGGTCATCCAGTTCGTCATCTTTCGCACTTGGCCCGATCAAGTCCTTCATGATGTAACGACGAATTCGCTCTTTTATTTCCGCTCCGTCCATAGACGTACACTCCTGAAGTCGACACTCGTGGGTTGGAAGAACCCGCACAAGATCGACAATAAGAGAGCACTTGTGAATAGTCTGTTTTGCAAAGCGCCTTTGCACATTCGCAAAGGTGAGGACCTTCTCGGGGGTAACTGGATCGGCAACTAACAATATTTCACAAAAATGACAGCATCCCATCAGTCATTGGCCTGAAGGGTCGCCCAAGCATAAATCGGCCATCTATTGCAATTAGCCACTAGACTCATTTCGCCCAAGATAGCGCAACCCCGCCCTTTAACTTAACCGTTGCGAGGATTCGATCCGGAACATCAGTACCGCTTTGAAACCTTATGTATTGATTTTTATCAAGCGCAATAAAGACGGCAATCCACGCGACTTGACAAAAAAAAAGGCTGGCCTTACTAAGGAGGAGGACATGATTTATCTGTAAATCGTCCTTACAAAAATAAGACACTACAGATTCTAAAAGGATTTAGAAATGAAGGCACTAGGCGTTGTCAATGACATAGACCTTTATATATCCGTTACCAAAACGGGTAGCTTCTCCGAGACTGGCAGGCTACTTGGAATCCCCCCTTCCTCGGTCATGCGTAGAATAAACAGCCTGGAAAAAGAGCTGGAGACGTGCCTGTTCAACCGTTCAACGAAGTGCCTGATACTCACTGATATAGGGCTGATCTTCCTTGAACATGCAAAAAACATCTCCAGAAGCATCGTACATGCCAGGACTGAAGTAAAAGAGCATACGGCGTCGACGATGGGCGTTCTCAAGGTTTCAGCTCCAGTCGCCTTCGGGCGCCGCCATGTCGCGCCCTTGTTGAGTCGGATCCTGAATCATCATCCAGGTTTGAAGATCGACTTTTCCCTCGACGACAAGGTTGCCGATCCGAGGATCGACAATGTCGATGTATGCATCAAGCTCGGCATCTTGCCGGACAGCGACCTGATCCCTTCGAGGCTCGCGGATATGCGCCGGGTGCTCTGCGCAAGCCCCGAATACATCAGGCAGCACGGTTGCCCGCAGACCTTGGACGACTTGTCCCAACATGCCTGCCTGATCCACAGCAGTTGCAGCAACCTGTCCCTGAGTTGGCAGTTCAAGGTCGGCGGAGTGCTCAGGAAGCTCATCCCCGATAGCCGGCTGTCGGTCAATAGTGCGGAGTTGCTGGTCGATGGTGCTCTGCAGGGCATCGGCATCATTCATGCGCCGACCTGGCTGGTATATGAACAGATCGCCAGTGGCCAGCTGGTTTCCTTTCTCGATGAATACAGCGTAAGCGCTCCCCAGCATGGAGCGATCTATGCCCTGAGGGCTCGCAGCAGCGTGGTCCCGGCCAAGACCAGCCTGTTCATCAACGAACTGAAGCGTTCGATCGGCAATCCGCCGTACTGGGACCGGCCTTTTACCACGGCGGCGCCCCTGGCCATACCGCCCCTGCCATTCGACAGCGCGCTGCAGGCATCGCTGTCCTGGACTTCCACCATGCAGAACAAGAGCCGAGCATGATGAACAAGTACGACGTGATTATCATCGGAAGCGGAATCAGCGGCGCCCTGACGGCAGCTATCCTGGCCAAGTCCGGCCTGAAGGTGCTGATGCTGGATGCAGCCCAGCACCCCAGGTTTTCCATCGGCGAAGCCATGACGCCGGAAAGCGGCTTGCTGCTGCGCTTGCTCTCACAGCGCTTCGGCATACCGGAAATCGAGTACCTTTCGAGCCCGGACAAGATCATCCAACACGTCGGGTCGAGCGCCTGTGGGCTCAAGCTGGGGTTCAGCTTCGCCTGGCACCAGGCGGGCGCCCCCTCTTCTCCCGAACACCTCGTCGCACCATCGCTGGATGCACCGGAAGCACATCTGTTCCGCCAGGATGTCGATGCCTTCGCACTGCTGATCGCCCTGAAGTACGGTGCCGAGCTGAGACAGAACATCCGGATCGAGGGCATCAACCTCGATGCCAGCGCGGTCCAGGTCAGGCTGCCTGCCGAGCAAGTGGTGCAAGCATCATTCATCATCGATGCCGCAGCCCAGGGCGCCCCGCTCGCCCGCCAACTGGGCGTGCGCACAACGGAGGGCCTGGAGACCGATACCTGCTCGTTCTTCACCCATATGCTCAACGTGAAGAGCTACGAAGACGCCCTGGCTCCTTTGTCGCGCAGCCGCTCGCCCATCCAGCTGTTCCAGAGCACCTTGCACCACATCTTCGAGGAAGGCTGGCTATGGGTCATTCCCTTCAACAATCATCCCCAGGGCACCAACCTGCTATGCAGCGTCGGATTCCAGTTCAACCATGCCAAATATCGCCCCACGGAGGCTCCCGAAGTCGAATTTCGCAAGCTGCTGAAAAAGTATCCGGCCATCGCCGAGCACTTCAAGGACGCGGTCAACGCCCGGGAGTGGATCTATGCACCGCGTATCAACTATCGCAGTACGCAGTGCGTCGGCAATCGCTTCTGCCTGCTCCCGCAAGCCGCGGGGTTCATCGATCCGCTGTTCTCCAGGGGCCTGATCACCACCTTCGAGTCGATCCTGCGCCTGGCTCCCAAGGTGCTGGAGGCCGCTCGCAAGGACGATTGGCAAAGGGCAAACTTCATCGACGTGGAACAACATTGCCTGAACGCCATCAGCACCAACGACCAGTTGGTATCCTGCTCCTACGAGGCGTTCAAGGATTTTCATTTGTGGAATGTATGGCATCGGGTCTGGCTGAGTGGTTCGAACCTGTGCTGCGTGTTCCTGCAAGGCCTGCTGCATGAACTGCAGCAGTACGACGACGGCCAGCAGTTCGACCTGGCACTTGCAACCGCACGCTTTCCCGGCCGCATTTCCCTGGACTCCCCTACCTATGAGCGCCTGTTCGAACAGTCATGCCAGGTCGTGCGCCAGGCCCGGGACCAGTGTTTGCCAGCTACGGAAACAGCCCGGGTGCTACATGAATTGCTCAAGGAACACGAGCCTCAGTTACTGCCCTTCGGCTATTCGAGAATTTCCAACCGATTCATCGTCAAGGCTCCGGTACTCGCGGATTGATCGGCGCCCCTTCACTGCCTGCCAGCGTAGGATGACGACTCCTTCTGTGGCCAAAGATGCTGGTACGACCCATCCCTTGATACGACCAGGACCGTCGAGACAAACCCCGGGCGAACCCAGGCAACCTGAAGTGACCAGCCCATGCCGCGCGCTGGTCGCAAGGACCTGGGTTGTTTGTACGCAAAACCTCTTCAGATGGCGCTTTTGACTTTGCTCCCGACCCGGGTGCGGATGCGCTCCAGCGTCAGCGGCAAGGGTTCCAGCGGAACCCGTGGGGCCAGGGTTGGCTTGTCCGGATAGATCCATGGGTTGTCGCGCAATGCCTGCTCGACAAACTCGGCCGCGTCCTTGTTGGCCTTGGGATATAGCTTGGGACTCGAGGTCCTGGCGCTGACCTGCGTCCGTCATCAAGGAAAATGCCCCTCGCTACAGGTTTCCAGGCCCTCGCCAACCCGGCACAATGCGCCCCGGCCAACGCCCTCGAACAACTCCAATGCCAGCAAGGACCGCCCGTTGAATCTCCTGCACAAACTGCTCAACGCCTTCAAGACACCTGCCACCACCCGCCAAGAAGCTCAACCCCAGAGCGAACCCGAAGGCTCCAGCCCGGCCCCGACGCCTTATGAGCCCAGCGCCGAAGAGCAGGCACTGATCGCCCTGCTCGACGCCGGCGCCGCCAGCCTGGACCGCCACTGGCAAGCCATAGGGACCTGTGAGCAGGACGTCCTGGGTTTCGCCGTCAGCCCCAGTTTCACCGGTGGCCCTGACTGGCCCTCGACGCGCCAGGCCTATCGCATCGTGCGTCGCCCCCACAGCATCATCCTCGCCACCGAGGGCCTGTCCGATCCGTTCGATGGCGTCGAAGGCGAAGACCTGGGCAACGGCTTCGAAATGGAGTTGTTCATCGATACCCCGGATATCCCCGCCCACGCCCAGGGGCCACTGGGCGAAGTGCACCCCTTCGCCGCCAGCTGGTGCTTCGAGCTGCTGCGCTGCGTGGCGGCGACGGTGGCCAATGCCGGAGGGTATCGCCCGCGGCTGGAGCGTCATGGCGTGCTGTCCCTGGAATTGCCCGGGGTCAGCCAGTCCCGCTCCATGAGCGAACAATTGCCCGCGCATTTCGTCAGCGCCGATGACTGCGCCGGGGTGTTGATCGGCGGCCCCGCGGCCAGCTTCCCCACCACCGTGGCCGACATGCCGCTGTCGCCGGTGCTCCTGGTACCGGTGGTGCTGATCACCGCATCGGAACTGGACTACGTGCGCAATGGCGGCGCCCAGGCCCGCCAGGACCTGGTCGCCCGGCTGGAGGCCGCCGGCCTGGGCCATGTCAGCCATCTGCAACGCGCCAGCGTGATCTGAGCCAGCCAGGAGCCCGTCGATGTCGGAACAGCCGTCGTTCTTCACCTTTCATCTGTTTGCCGCCCGCTTCGCCAGCCACGCCGAGGCCGAGCTGTTCGCCTTCGAGCAATGGGAAGCCGAACCCGGCCCCGAGGCCAGTGATGCTCAATACCAGGCCTGGGAGGACAGCAATCCTTCCTGGCGCCTGGCGCAAGAGCTGGGCCTGCACCTGGACTCGGATTTCATCGAACTGCTGCCCCGGGAAGAATACCCGCGCTACCTGGAATCGCTGATCAGCAGCGAAGCCGAGCGCCAACGACTGCACTCGCAAATCGCCAGCGAACATAGCCATTTCATTCTCGTCGCCAGCGCCGCGCTGGATAATCAGCAACCTGCCCTACAGGGCACCACGACCCTGGACTACCTGGGCTTATTCAATCCAATCCTGCCATGAACAAGATCCTTGCCTTACTGCTGCTCGGCAGCCTGCTTGGTGGCTGCCAGAGCGGCCCCAACGCCCAGAACGATTCCATGGTCGGCCTGCGCTGCTGGCACTACCGCGACCAGGAGACCATCTCCCGGGAGATGCTCGACTATATCCGCCGCCAGGGCGAAGCCGGCAATCCGATGTGCCAGACCCTGCTGGCCACCCTGTACGAACGCGGTCATGGAGTCGCGCAGGATACTGCCCGGGCCAAAGCCCTGTATCTCTCGCAGGCCCAGACAAACCCAAGGGCCTACCACCATCTCGGGCGCCTGGACGAACAAGAAGGCGACTACCTCCTGGCCAGGGATCACTACCAGCGCGCCGCGGCGGTGGGGAGCAAGGAAAGTACCCTGGCCCTGGCCAGGTTGATGGAAGAAGGCAAAGGCGGCCCGCAGGATCTTCCAGGCGCGCAGCAGATGTACTTCAGCGTTCTCAAGCAGAGCGGCGACGCTGCCTGCAAAGGCATCGACCGGCTGCGTGACCAGGGCCTGGAGCTCAATGCCGAGCAACAAGCGCGGTACAACCAGGTCTGGACCGACTCCGCCAGGAGCCGGCTCAGCCTCAAGCTGCGACTGCTCCAGCACCGAACGCTCGGCAAGCTCAAGCTCGGACCTGATGTAAAGCCCGCGGTGGTCGAGGTGCAGTTCGTGCCCGGCTCCGCTGAGCCGCGGCTCAAGCTGCTGGAAAGCTCCGGCGACACGTCCCTGGACCAAACCATCCTCCAGAACCTGGGTAGCTATCGTTTTGTCGGCCAGCCAATCCCCCAGGCCGGCCAGGATGACTGGCGGGTAAAGGCCCATATCGACCCACATGCCAGATGACCCGGCCTTTTGGCCCAAAGTGCGCACCTGCGATCGAGCGGAGATTCCGCTGACGGGCACTTGGTGCTAAAAAGGCCCCCAAGCCCCAATGCCGATCAGTCAAGGCAAGGTAGGAGCGAGGCTTGCCCGCGATGGACTTCAGAGCGCTGGGTTTACCCAGTAAACAGGCGCTACCGTTCACGACCCTCGCGAGCAAGCTGCGCTCCTACAGAAGATCACCTCGCTTGGCTGACTGGTATCAACCCAAGCCCCGACTCAACCCTTGCCGCGCCAAGCCGTACCACGAGAACCCGCATGATCGAAGTCACCGAAGTCTCCATTGCCCAACTGCGTGCCGCCCTCGAGTCCGGCCAGACCACCGCCGTGGAACTGGTCCAGGCCTACCTGGCGCGGATCGATGCCTACGACGGCCCCGCCACTGCCACCGCCCTCAACGCCGTGGTGGTGCGCAACCCCCAGGCGCTGGAGGAAGCACAAGCCTCTGATGCCCGCCGCGCCAAGGGCCAGCTCCTCGGGCCACTGGACGGCATTCCCTACACCGCCAAGGACAGCTACCTGGTCAAGGGCCTGACCGCCGCGTCCGGCAGCCCGGCCTTCAAGGACCTGGTGGCCCAGCGCGACGCCTTTACCATCGAGCGCCTGCGCGCCGGCGGCGCCATCTGCCTGGGCAAGACCAACATGCCGCCCATGGCCAACGGCGGTATGCAGCGTGGGGTCTATGGCCGCGCCGAAAGCCCCTACAACGCCCAGTACCTGACCGCGCCCTTCGCCTCCGGCTCGTCCAACGGCGCCGGCACCGCCACCGCCGCCAGCTTCAGCGCCTTCGGCCTGGCCGAGGAAACCTGGTCCAGCGGTCGTGGCCCGGCCTCCAACAACGGCCTGTGTGCCTATACCCCCTCGCGCGGCGTGATCTCGGTGCGCGGCAACTGGCCGCTGACCCCGACCATGGACGTGGTGGTGCCTTACGCCCGGACCATGGCCGACCTGCTGGAAGTGCTGGACGTGGTAGTCGCCGAAGACCCGGATAAACGCGGTGACCTGTGGCGCCTGCAGCCCTGGGTGCCGATTCCGGCCGTGGCCAGCGTGCGTCCCGCTTCCTACCCGCAGCTGGCGGCCGATGCCGGGGCCCTCAAGGGCAAGCGCTTCGGCGTGCCGCGCATGTACATCAATGCCGACGCCGAGGCTGGCACCAGCGCCAAGCCGGGGATCGGCGGCCCCACCGGCCAGCGCATCGTCACCCGCGAGTCGGTGATCGAACTCTGGCGCCAGGCGCGCCAGGCCCTGGAAGCCGCTGGCGCCGAGGTGCTGGAAGTGGACTTCCCATTGGTATCCAACTGCGAAGGCGACCGCCCCGGCGCGCCCACCGTGTTCAATCGCGGCATCGTCAGCAAGGAATTCCTCCATGACGAGCTGTGGGAGCTCTCGGGCTGGGCCTTCGACGACTTCCTGCGGGCCAACGACGACCCCAAGCTCAACCGCCTGGCCGATGTCGACGGAGCGCAGATCTTCCCCCATGACCCGGGCACCCTGCCCAATCGCGAGGATGACCTGGCGGCGGGCATGGACGAGTACGTCAACATGGCCAAGCGCGGCCTCAAGACCTGGGACCAGATCGCCACCCTGGCCGACGGCCTGCGCGGCCTGGAGCAGACCCGCAAGCTCGACCTGGAAGACTGGATGGACGCCCAAGGGCTGGACGCGGTGCTGTTCCCCACCGTCGCCGACGTCGGCCCGGCGGATGCCGACATCAACCCCGAGTCGGCGGACATCGCCTGGAGCAACGGCATCTGGGTGGCCAACGGCAACCTCGCCATCCGCCACCTGGGCGTGCCCACCGTCACCGTGCCCATGGGCGTGATGGCGGACATCGGCATGCCGGTGGGCCTGACCTTCGCCGGCCGGGCCTATGACGATGCAAATCTGCTGCGCCTGGCCTCGGCCTACGAGTCCACCGGCAGCAAGCGCCTGGTGCCGCCGCGCACGCCCAAGCTGGCCACGCAGTAACGCAAAAAACGCAATCGGGGCCGCCATGGCCCCGATCCTCATTCCTGCCCGCTCAAGGCCTCACTGCTCATCCACGGGTTGCAGCGGCGAATGCTGCCAGTCGAACCGCGCGATCAACTGCCTGCACAGCTCATCCAGTTGCGGATGGTAGTAATGCATATGGGGCACCGGAATCTGCGCTTCGCCATGGCCGAACCCCAGGCCGTACAGAGCGCTGGCATAACTTTCCAGCGGGCCGTAGGCGTAGACCAGGTTGTGCCGGTCCCAGACCACCGTGGCCTGGTCTTCGGGCGAGTGCACCCAGAAGTCGAAGCGGCTGTCGCCACATAGCAATGGCTTGAACTCATCGATGAAGTCCGCGACCTCGGCCAGGGACAGCATCGGGCTCATGTAGCGGCCTACCGGCACGTCTTCGCGGCTGGTGTGCAACACGAACAGCAACAGCAGCGGCTGGGTGAGACAGCGGGCCAGGCTGAGGAGCACCTGCGGATCGGACCCCGGCACGCCGGCCACCACCCGCTCGCCGCCGTTGAAGGGCGCGATCTCGAAAACCGGCGGGTAACTGTGCTCGAGCCACTGGTCATCGATCATGTGTGCAAATCTGTGCATAACAGCCTGATCCTCCCGATCAACTCTCACACCTGGCCTGACGTCCATTCGTCAGGGCGGCGAATGTAAAGCACTCCGGGCAAGCTAGATAGCCTTATCGAACACCGCGTTGACCTGCAGCGGCTACTGCACCTCCAGCAGCCTGAACTGCAGCGGCGAAGCGGCCTGGCCTGGGCAATAGTCGGCCGTCAGGCTCAGCTCGCCGGGCCGGCCTGCGGACCACAGCCGGCACGTCACCCGCAGCGTGCCCGGCTGCTGGGTCGGGTAGCAGTCAAAGTCCACTCGCCCGCTCCTGTCGGGCGCCAGCGCCATCTCCCAGTCGGGTAGCGCGAGGCTGGCCAGGCAAGCCGCGCCAGCCTCCAGTTCCTCGAGCACTTCCTCATAAATTGCGGTGCTGATGCCGTACTGCGCCAAAGCACCGGGCTCGCCGCCCTGGATCGCTCGCAGCAATCCGGTCAGCAATTCGTAGATCCGTTGCAGGTCCCCTGCGTGCATGGTGGTTCTCCTGAAATTGCGCGGCGGCCATGCTAATGGATGCGCGCCCCGGCACCAACAGTCCGGCCTCGTCAAACCTCGCTGGCGCCCTGTACCCTACTGCCGACCCTTTTGCCCCTAGGACACCGATGAACAACCACGATGTTCCCCTGGCCAACGGCTGGACTGCCCGGTTCACCTACCGTGGCGAATTTCGCATGGGCGCCGAAGGCTGGAGCCTGCTCTTGGAAGGCCCCGGGCAACAGCGCATCGGCTACTTCGACAGCCAGATCGTGCTGGTCAACGACGAAGATGGCGCCCAGGCCCGCTCCTGCATCAGCCTCTCCGAAGACGGCACCCAGGGTTACCTGGCCATGGGGCCGGACCACGGCTGGGTGCTGGACTTCGCCCGCTCCATGCTTGCCCCGCACCGGGTGAACATCCATCACCACCATCCTGGCTACGATGAAAGCGTCTCGGTCTGCGAACAACCGACCTTCAAGCGTGAGCGCCAGTACATCCGGGTGATCGGCAAGTTCATCTACCTGACCTTCCCCCTGACCCGGGACGAGGATTTCCCCAAGGTCTGGGAGGAGTACCTGGCGATACGCCGGCGGCAACTGGACGAGCTGTACTTTCGCAACTGACCAGGCACGCCGTCGCTACCGGCACAACCATCGGCCTTAGCGCAGGCTCCAGGACATCCCGACATACACCCCCATGCCCTCGCCCGGGGTCGAACGGGCGGCATCCAGGCCCTTGTCGTCGTAGCCCGGGGTGACGGTGGCGGCATAACGCTGGCCGGTCAGGTTGCGCAGGTCGACCCAGGCCTGCCAGTCGTTCTTCGGCGCGTTGTAGCCCAGGGTCGCGCCGAACAGCGCATAGGGGTCGGCGTAGTAGCTGTTGGCGTAGTCCACCGCCACCTTGGACACCAGCTGGGTGTTGACGGCGGCGAAGAAGCCCTGCGGCCAGTCGTAGCGCAACTCGCCCTGGTAGTAGTGCATCGGCAGGCCCGGCAGGCGGTTGGTGCCAAAACGTGGATCGTCGCGGTAGTGGAAGTCGCTGAAGGTGTAGGCCTGGCGCAGGCCCAGGCGCCCCACCCCGGGCCGCGACCACAGCTCGCTCTCCAGGCTGGCCTCCACCCCCTGGTGCACCGTGGGGCTGGCGTTGAGTTCATAAGGCATGGTGGCGTTGTCATCCGGCCATACCGACAACAGTTCATGGCGAATCTGGGCGTAGTACCAGGCCAGGCTCCACTGGCCCAGGGCGCTGTCGCCACGGCCACCCAGCTCCAGGGTGGTGGCGGTCTGGTTCTGCAGCTTGATTGGATCGCGCTGGGTTCCCGTGGCGACGCCGCTGCCGGTCGGGAAGCGAATGTTGGAGCTATAGATCAGCGACCAGGGATGCGGCGCCTCCACCGAACGGCTGAGGTTGCCGAACAACTGCACATCGCGGTTCAACTGGTAGCGCAGGCCCAGGCGCGGGGCATAGTCCCAGTCGCCGAGGCTGGTCTTGCCGCCGCCCGCAGGATAGGTCACCGCGCTCTCGCGGCGGGTGTAGATGGCCGCCAGGCCGGTGGTCAGCCACAGGTCGTCGGCGATCTCCAGGTCATTGCTCAAATGCACGACGCTGTCCGAACCCTGGTAGGTGAAATTGCGCATCCGCGTGCCCGGTGCGTAATTATTGGTATTGCCGGTGGGGATACGCACGAACTCGCTGGCGCCGTCGTTGGGCAGGTGCTTGGTCACCCGCAGGCCCAGGGTGCTACGGCTCTCCAGGCCCCAGAGGGTGTCGCGGCGCTTGTAGTCGAGGGTGCCGCTGACATCGCTGTAGGCCACCTTCAGGCGGTTGGGGCCTTCGCGCAGGTCCATGGGGTAGTCGTGGTAGACCAGGCCGGCCTGCAGGCTCGAATCGTCATCGATGTACCAGGTGGTCTTGTTGCCGACGAAGGTGCTGCCCGGCTGCTTGCGCCGGTCGTCCCGGGACACATAGGCCGGGTTGGCCGCCCTGGGGGAATGCTCGATGGAATGCTTGGTCACCCGCCCGGCCAGGTCGTTGTCGGTCTGCCGATAGCGCAGGTAGAAACGGGTTTCCAGGTTCGGATTCAAGCGATAGCCGAAGTTGGCCATGACTCCCCGGCTGTCGCTGGCGGTATGGCGCTGGTAGCCGTCGGCATTGGAATCGGTCAGCGAGACGTAGTAGTCGAAGTCCCCCAGCACTTGCCCGGAACTGACCTGGCGCTGCTGGTAGCCGTGGCTACCGGTGACGTAGCGCACCTGCAACAGCGGCGCGTCGTAGCCGGTATGGCTGAGGTAGTCGATGGCGCCGCCCAGGGCCAGGGCGCCGCGATCGAAGCCGTTGGCCCCGCGTAGCACCTCCACGCGGTCGACCCACAGTGGCTCCAGCAACTCGTAGGGGGTACCGCCAGGGCCGGTCAGGGGCAGGCCGTCGAGCAGGGTGTAGAGCCCCGAGGCGTGGGCCCCGGGGGCACGGTTGATGCCCGAGCCACGGATCGAGATCTTCACCCCTTCGTTGCCCGCCGATTGGGCATAGACCCCAGGCTGGTAGGCCAGCACGTCCTGGTTGCTGGCCACCCGCCCCTGCAATGGCCGGCTCACCTGTACCAGGTTGCTCCCGCCGGGAACCTGGGCCAGCCGCGCCCGGGCTTCTTCAGCCCCCTGCCCGGCGTCCTCCTGGCCTTGTCCCAGGACCTGTGCCGGAGCCAGTTCCAGGCCCCCGGGCTCGGCCATGGCCGGACAGGCAAGGGCCAGGCCCAACAAAGTGGTGGGCAGGGTTCTGGGCGAAAGCATCGGTACGACTCCGGCGTGGGCAATGGACAGTGAAGGTTGCGACGCAGGAATGAACGAAGAAAACACAGGCCGATTTGGCTTTTTTGCCAGGACGCGGGGGCGGCCCGGCGCAAGGGAGCATGGAGCGATGGCAGGCGAGCCTCGACGCCCGCCTGATCGGGGCCTACCTCAGGCCGGATAACCGGTGATCTCGCGGATGCTCTGGTACAGCGGCTTGAGCTGGCGGTACATGCGCAAGTACACCTGGCTGTACAACCGCTGGTACATCTGCCGGGCCTGGGGCTGGGGCTCGAACACCGCGCCGACCCGGGTCATGGCGCTGATGGCCGTGGAAAAATCCGGGTACAGCCCCAACCCCACCGCGCAGGCGATCACCGCGCCCAGTCCCGAGGCCTCGTAGACATGCGGACGCTCCACCGGCAGGCCGAAGATATCGGCGGTCAGTTGCATCGCCGCATCGCTCTGGGAACCACCACCGGCCACCCGCAGGCGGGTGATCTTGAGCTTCGAGCGTTTCTCCATGCGCTCCATGCCCTGGCGCAAGGCATAGGCCAGGCCCTCGAGGATCGCCCGGTAGATATGCGCCCGGGTATGCACGTCGCCGAAACCGATCATCGCACCCTTGGCCTCCATCCCCGGCTCACGGATACCCGGCGACCAGTAGGGTTGCAGGGTCAGGCCCATGGACCCTGGCGGCACTGCCTGGACCAGGGCGTCGAACAACTGTTCCGGCTCCAGCCCCTGCTCCGCCGCCTGCTGCACCTCGCGCAGGCCGAACTGCTGCTTGAACCAACTGACCATCCAATAGCCACGGAAGATCATCACCTCGCAGTTGTAGTGATCCGGCACCGCTGCCGGATACGGCGGAATCAGCGGCACCACCTCCAGGTAACGCGAGCGGGTGGTGGTGATGGTGGCCGTGGTGCCGTAGGAGACGCAGGCCGTGGTGGAATCCTGGACCCCGGAGCCCAGCACCTCGCAGGCCTTGTCGGCTCCCGCAGCGATCAGCGGCAGGCCCTCGGGAATGCCGGTGTGGCGACTGGCCTCGGCGGTGATCCGGCCCAGGGTTTCACCAGGCTTGTGCAGGGTCGGCAGTTGTTCGCGGCGTACCGCCAGGGCCTGCCATTTCCAATCGCTGGGAGCGGCCCAGCGCAGGCGCTTGTAGTCGAACGGCAGGTAGGCCACGCAGCACCCCACCGAGTCGACGAAATGGCCGGTCAGGCGATGGGTGAGAAACCCCGACAGCAGCAGGAACTTGTCGGTGGCGGCCCAGATGTCAGGCTGCTTCTGCGCCACCCAGTTGGCTTCGGCCTGGGCGCGGAAGTAATCCACCGTGGCCTCGGCGCCAATCAGCTTGAACAGCCAGCTCCAGGGCCCCTTGAGCTTGCCCTCGAGTTCGGCCTGGCGCTGGTCCAGCCAGAGGATCGCCGGGCGCAGCGCCCGCCCCTGGGCATCGACGTTGATCAGGGTGCCGCGCTGGGTGGTCAGGGACACCCCGCGGATCTGCGAACGGTCGATGCCGGTCTGCTGCCAGAGGATCTGGCAGGCTTCGCCGAGCTTGGCCCAGTAGTAGTCCGGGTCCTGTTCGGCCCAACCGGGCTGGGTCGAGTAGTAGGCCTCCAGCTCCACCTTGCCCTTGCCGATCAGGTTGCCCTGAAGGTCGAACAGCAATGCGCGTACGCTCTGGGTTCCGTTATCGATAGCCAGCAGGTAGTCCCGCTTGTTGTTGTGATTATCCATGGGGCTCTCTTGGTTAGGCATCAGTGCTGGGCAAGCTGTGGTGGCGTTGCCACAGGGCGAGGTAACGCTGTTCTTCGGCTTGCCAATGGGCGTCGCTCCAGCCCAGGCGCTCCTGGCACAGGTTGCGGATGGCTGGCAGGTAGCTGGCGCCCCCTTTGGCCAGCAGCAGGCCCAGGCGCGTGCGGCGCAGCAGCAGGTCGTCCAGGTGCAGGACCATTTCCGCCTCGGCGGCAAAGGCCAGCTCGGCCCACAGGGTGTCGCTGGCGCCGACGCACTCGTGGCCCACCTGCTCCACCAGTTGTGCCAGCCGCGGCAGGTCGCGACCATGGCGCCCGGCCAGGCGCCGCTGCTGGGCGCCGTTGAGGCCGGGAATCTCCACGGTCGGGACCGGAGCGAACACCGGGGCGCCGTCGTCGCTGACACTGCGTCCGATCATCGCCCCACAAGCGGCCAGCACCTCGATGGCCTGGGGCCGGAAGGTGGTGAGCTTGCCGCCGGCCAGGGTCACGCATCCCGGCTCCTGCCACAGCACATGCTCGCGGGTTTCGTTGGAGGGCTTGTCCTCGGAGTCCGCACCGCCAGCGGCCACCACCGGGCGCACCCCGGCCCAGGTCGAAAGCACGTCGCCGGCGACGATCCGCGCCTCGGGAAACTGCTGGGCGCAGGCCGCCAGCAAGTAATGCAGCTCCTGGTGGCTGATGCTGGCGCTCAGGTCCAGGTCTTCGCGATGGTCCAGGTCGGTGGTACCGACCACGGTGGCGCCTTCCCAGGGGAAGACGAACACTGGCCGGCGATCCTCGGCATGCATGAAACTGAAGGCATGGGCCACTGGCAGTCGCCAACCCGGCAGCAACAGGTGGCTGCCACGCAACGGTCGCAGTTGACGCCCGGCATCCGCCGGACGCAAACGCTCGGCCCAGGCCCCGGTGGCCACCGCCAGGCTCTCGCTGCGCAGCTGGCGTGGGGCACCGCCTTCGCTGTCATCCACCTCGACCCCGCAAACCCGCCCGTTATCACGCAACAAGCGGGTCACGCGCAGGCCATTGAACGCCTGGGCGCCATCGGCCCGGGCCTCGGCCAATACCCGCATCACCAGCCGCGCATCGTCGGTCAAGGCGTCGAGAAAACAGGTGCCGCCCAGCAAGCCCGGGGTCTTCACCCCAGGCGCCAGGAACTGCAACTGCCCGGCATCGTGGAACCTGTGGTTACGCCGTCCGGCCAGGGCGTCATACAGGCTCAGCAGGCTGCCGAACACCCGCGGCCCGGGAAACTGGCCCCGGTAATGGGGCATCAGGAAGCTCATGGGGTCCACCAGCCCGGGAGCCTCTTGCAACAAGCGCTGGCGCTCGCGCACCGAGTCCCGGGTCAGGCGCCACTGGCCCTTGGCGATGTAGCGCAAGCCGCCATGGACCATCTTCGAAGACCGGCTGGAGGTGCCCCAGGCGAAATCCCGCTGCTCCAGCAACAGGCAGCGCCAACCACGCCGGGCCGCCTCACGCAGGATCCCGGCGCCGCTGATGCCGCCGCCGATCACGATCAGGTCCCAGCGCTGCGCCGCGAGGCTCGGCAGCGCCTGTTGCCGCCATTGGCCGTTCCAGTCCTGGCCCATGGCCTTACTGCTCCAGCAGGGTGCCGGGGTTCAAGCGTCCGGCCGGGTCGAAATGGCGGCTCAGGGCCTGCAGGGTCTCGATGGCCAGTGCGCCCTTTTCCCGTGGCAGGTAGGGTGCATGATCCTTGCCCACCCCATGCTGGTGGCTGATGGTGCCCTGGTGCTCGACGATGGTCTGGCTGGCGCCATGCTTGAGAGCCTGCCAGCGGGCCAGGGTCGCCGGGTACTGGCGGTCAGGACGGAACACGTAGGTGGTGTAGATGCTCGAGCCTTCGCCATAGACATGGGACAGGTGGGTGAACACATGCACCTGCTCGCCCTCGGCGGCCAGGCCGTCGCGCAGGCTGTTCTCGATGCGTTGCAAAAGCGTATCGACATTGCTCCAGTCGGTAGCGGTTTCCAGGGTGTCCACCAGATAGCCGGCATTCCACAGGCTTTCGCGCAGGTAGGGAAAACGAAAGCGGTTCTGCGCCCACTTCTTGCCCAGCAGGGTGCCGGTGAACACCCCGCCAAAGGCCTTCAAATGCTGGCGCGCCTGGCGCAGGGACAAGGCGTTCTGCCGGCGATTGCCGGTCACGCCGAAGGTCAACAGGCACTTGCCCTGACCCGCGCCCCGCAGCGCCAGGTACTTTTCCAGCCAGGCGATCTGCGTCGGGTGGCCGGCCAGGGCCAGTTGGGTCTCGGTCTCCACGGCGTTGGACAGGCGCAGCATCGACAACGGCACCCGGGCCTGGGCCAAGGCCCGCACAGCCTGCAGGGCCTGGGGCCAGTCCGGCAGGAACACCCCGTAGAAACGCTCGTCGTCCGGCAAGCGGCTGACCCGTACCTTGACCTCGGAAATGATCCCGAAGCGCCCTTCACTGCCCAATACCACTTCACGCAGGTCGGGCCCGGCGGCGGAAGCCGGGAACGTGGCGATCGGCATCGGTCCGGCGAAGGTCTCCAGGGTGCCGCCGGCGAACAATTGTTCGATGCGCCCGTAGCGCAGCGATTGCTGGCCGCTGGAACGGCTGGCCACCCAACCGCCGAGGGTCGACAACTCCCAGGACTGCGGGAAGTGCCCGAGGGTGTAGCCCCGGGCGCGCAACTGGCTCTCCACCTGGGGGCCGCTGGCGCCGGGGCCGAAGGTGGCCAGCAGGCTGTCTTCGTCCAGGTCCAGCAGGCGGCTCATGCGCGCCAGGGACACCGTCAGCACCGGCCGTTCGGACCAAAGGGGGTTGATGTGGCCGGCCACCGAGGTGCCGCCCCCATAGGGGATCAGGCACCAGTCATGTTCTTCGGCCAATGCCAGCAACTGGCGGATCTGGGCGGCGGTTTCAGGAAACGCCACCGCATCCGGATAGACCTCCAGCTCGCCTTCACGCAACGCCAGCCAGTCCGCCAGGCTTTGGCCCCGGGCGTGCAACAGCCGCTCCTGGGGCTCGATGCTGTACAGCGGGTGGGTCGGTAACCGCGATGCAGGTACCCGGGCCAGGGCCTGTTCCAGGGAAGCTTCCGGCAACCTGAATCCCGGCCCCAGGCGCTCGGCGAGAAAGCCCGCGCCTTCGGCCGGCAATTCGACCACCGTGGATGCATCCCCCCAGCCATTCCAGCGTCGCATGCGTATGTCCTTCTGCTGTTCTTATAGATCTTGCGTAAGGCTCCCTATACTAGTGCGCCGCTGCCACCTGTCACGGTCGCATCGAGCCAGTTGGTGTAGCCGATTGAGTCAGCCACGCCCGCGCCAGGAGCGAGGCAGGTGACAAGTCGCCTGTGCTGCCGAACAATCCCCTACCCGTCCCCAGGATAGAATCGCCCCATGCCCGCCTCGCTGAGAACCTGCTCCCCGTTGTTCTGGTCCCCGGACCTGGGCATCGACTATGGCGCCCCGGCCTTGAGCCTGCGCGACCTGCTGCCGCAAGTAGGCCAGGGCATCTCGGCGTTCTTCGAGCCGCAGGATCGGCTGCTGGTCGGTGAGACCCTGCAGTTGATCTGGCACCCACCCGTGAGCGATATCAACGGCTGGAGCGAACAACCTTCGGAACTGGCCCACAGCCACTTGCTGCGGGCCAGGGTCAGCGGGCCGCAACAGTCACCCGCCCAGCCGATGCATGACCTGCACCGGGGCCGGCAGCGCTTTGCCTTGCAGGTCCTGGCCTGTACCCCACTGCTGGCGGCACTCAAGGCCCAGCCGCTGGACCAGCAGGCCTGGAGCCTGCCTGGCATCGGCAGGCCGCAGGGCGCTTGCCTGAGCTGGGATGAAGCCCATGGGTGCGGGCGCGCCGACGTCGGCGGATTGACCTGCCTGAGCGCCGCCAATGGCAACGAAGGCATGATGGAGATGATCCTGGAGATCATCGGTGACCAGGTCAGCGGGTTGTTATCGGTGCATCTTGGCCCCGGCGGGAATACTTATGAATTTGGCCGGCGAGTGCTCGCGGGCGCGGAGCTCATTGCCATTCGCCGGGCCCTGGAGCACGCCCGGCCGCTGCAGGATACCCAGGACGCCTACCTCGTCGATTGAGTGTCAATCGGGGAAAGAACTCCCGTGCAGGACTAAGCAGCTGTTTTCAAACCGATTTTTTTTGCGCTGGGGGCTTCCCAAACTGCCAGCGAGTTGTTAAATTTGCGCCCGTTCTTGCAGCGGTCCTCCCCGGACCGGCACTTCAGGCAAGTAACGTCGCAACAGCTACAGGGGCGTCGCCAAGCGGTAAGGCAGCAGGTTTTGATCCTGCCATGCGTTGGTTCGAATCCAGCCGCCCCTGCCATTTTCCTTCCCAGTTCACTCCACCAGGCTTTGCGCCAGGAACTCCAGCATCGCGTTGACCTTGGGCAACCCCTGCCGGCTTTTCAGCCATAGCAGGTTGATCGTCTGCCCTCGGGTCGCCAGATGCGGCAGGACTTCCACCAGGCTGCCATCTTCCAGTTGGCGCTTGACCAGCCACGACGGCAAGTGGGCGATGCCATAACCGCCCAGCGCCGCCATCAGCAAGCCCTCCCCCGCACCCACTACGCAACTGGCGGCAATCAACCGGCGCTCGATCTGCCCCGGCTCGCTGGTGGCGAAGCTCCAGGGGTGCACGCGCCCGTCCGCCCAGCCATAGGCGATGCACTGGTGCCGCTCCAGGTCGGCGATCACCGCTGGTTCGCCACGTTGCGCCAGGTAACCCGGGGCGGCACAGAACAGGTATTGCTCGGTTCCCAGGTACCGATGCCCAAGCTCCGCCGGCCACAGGTCGGGGCCACCCAGGCGCACGGCGATATCGACCCCGGCCTCGATGGGATTGGCCAGATGTTCGGAGAAGGTCACATGGGGCTGCAACTGCGGATGCTCCCGGGCAAATTCGAGAATCGGCCCCAGGACCTGGGCCCGGCCGAATGCCCCCGGCAGGTCGATGCGCAGCTTGCCGCGCAGCTCATGCTGTTGCGCCTGCAGCTCGAGCTCGGCCTCTTCCAGTTCGGCCAGCACGCCACTGCAAGTGCGATAGAACGCCAGGCCGGCATCGGTCAGGGCCAGGCTGCGGGTGGTACGCCGGAACAATCGCGCCTGCAGCCGCGCTTCCAGGCGGGCGATGGCCTTGCTGATGGCCGACGCCGTGAGGTTCAAGCGTTCGCCGGCCGCCTTGAAGCTGCCACAGTCGGCCACGCAGACAAACACGTCGATACCCTTCAAGCGTTCGGAGGAAAACATTTGGCATCCTGTCTATTAATGAATCTGATTCACCTCAGTCGATAAAAAGCATCATAAAACAGAACCAGATTCCACAGTAAGCTGATCAGCACTCCATCGGTATCACTGCAAGAGGCACAGATGCTGCGCACCCTGAAACACTATCCGGCGGCCCTCAACCTGATGTTGGCCGGTACCCTGGTGCTGACCCTGGCCCGGGCGGTGACCCTGCCCTACCTGGTGATCTACCTGGCAGGCAGCTTCCAGCTGGATGTCGCCGAAATCGGCCTGGTGCTGGGCAGCAGCCTGATCATCGGATCGGTGTTGAGCCTCTATGGCGGTTTCCTGGTGGACAGGATGGCCAACCATCGATTGGTCCTGTACTGCTGCGCGGTGTTCACCCTGGGCTTCGTCGGTAGCTTCGCCGCCCGCAACCTCTGGTCGTTCTACCTGTGCCTGCTGGCGATCAACCTGGCCTACGCGGTGTTCGATATCGCCATCAAGGCCGGCCTGGCCCGGCAGCTCCCGGAAAACCAGCGCAGCACGGGATTTTCCATCAAGTACACCCTGACCAACATCGGTTACGCGATCGGCCCGTTCCTCGGCGCCGGGCTGGCCAAGCTGGATATCAGCCTGCCCTTCGTGCTGTCCGCGGCCTTGGGTGGCGGGTTCTTCTGCCTGTACCTGGCCCGGGGCGAGCGAGTCCCGCTCGTCACTGAACCCGCCCAGCCACCCCTGGCGTTCCTGGCCCTGGGCAAGCAATTGCTGGCGGACTACCGCCTGGTCTGCTTCACCCTGGGCGGCCTGCTCAGCGCCGTGGTCTTCGGCCAGTTCTCGGCCTACCTGTCGCAGTACCTGGTGATCACCACCTCGGCTGAGGTTGCCTACACCACCATCAGCACCCTGGTGGCCACCAACGCACTGTTGGTGATCTGCCTGCAGTACGCCATTGGCCGGCGCATCCTGCGCCAGCACCTGAACCTGTGGCTGGCCACTGGCCTGGGCCTGTTCCTGCTGGGCATCGGCGGCTTCGCCATGGCCAGCAGCCTGGCGCTGTGGGTGCTGGCCATGGCCGTGTTCACCCTGGGCGAGATCATCGTCTTCCCTGCCGAGTACATGTTCATCGACTGCATCGCCCCCGAGCACCTGCGCGGGCTGTACTACGGCGCACAGAACCTGTCCAACCTCGGCGGCGCCCTGGGACCGATGCTCTGCGGCCTGGTCCTGGCCAGCCAGCCACCCCAGGCGATCTTCTGGATGCTGGGCTTGTTCGTCGTCGGCGGCGGGCTGTTCTACTGCCTGGGCGCCGCCAACCTCGGGCAGGCGCAAGCCAGGCCTGCGGACTGAAGGGCAGCGCTCAGGCAGGTGCCTGGCCCAGGTACCGGGCAATACGCAGCAACGCGCACCGGGCCGCCTCGGACAAGACCAGGGGCGGCTCCTCGATCATGTACCGCAGATGCTCGAAAGCCAGGCCGGCCTCGTTATGTTCCAGGTAGTCAAGGACGATCTCCCGTCCGTGTTCCAGCCCCGCCTGGGCCAATGCATGTTCCGGCGGCACCCGGCCACCCAACTGCTGGTAGGCCTGGGCCATGAGCCACGACGCCTCGTCCAGCACCTGGATCAAGTCGGTTCGCCAAGGGTCGATCGATACAGGCATGCTCATACACTCCTCGTTTTCTGGAAATCGCTTGTCGGGTACCGCCCGCGGGATTTGCCAACCGGCCCCCGTCACGCCGCCAAGCCTTCACAACCCCTGCTGCGTCCCGTTCCTCTGTGCATCTCCCCTGCAAAGAGCGATGCCCCATGAAAAACACCCAATTGAGCCAGTTGATCCTCAACGACCACGCCCGCATCGAAGCGGCCATCAGTACCGGAGCCGCCTGGGAAGTGTGGTTCCAGGTGGAATTCCTGATGCTGTTGCGCGCGGCCCACCTGAGCGCTGCCCGGGAAGTACCCTATCCGAAGCCCAACCAGGACCTGCGCCTGGATGTCCTGGCGCGCCAGGGCGTCGAAGACTACGCCATCGAGCTGAAGGTCGAGAGCGCCACCAATGCCGGTAACCGGCTGCTGGCCGAAACTCGCAAGGACATCACCAAACTGACCAAATACACCGAACCGGTGGAAGCCCGCTGGGCAGTGGCCCTGGGATACAGCGACGTGGCCAAGCACGGTCTGCGGGACTTTGCCACGGCCAACAAGACCTGGGTCATCTACCACGAGGCCGGCTACATGGGCTGCATGATCGCCACGGTTCCCTGACCCCCGGCCTGTGGCGGCTGTGCGCCCGTGCGCAGCCGCCGCGGCTACAGGCCCTCGCCGAGGCTCGCCAGGGCCCGCCGGGTCACCTGTTCGATATAGGCCGGCTCGCCATAGATCCGCGCGAGCAAGATCGCCCCTTCGTAGTCCGCCACCAACTGCCTTCCCATGGCCAGCGCCTGCTCCGGTTCGTACCGGGCAACGAACAGCTGGGCCAGGGCCTTGGCCCAATCATCGAGAAAGGCCCGGATCGGCTGCATCAGCTCGCTCTTGCCATAGGTCGCATCCACCGCGATCACCCCCATCAGGCAACCGATGGCCCCGTCCTGGAACAGCTTCATGGACTTGCGCCCGATCTTTTCCAGGCGCTGGCCCGGGGTGAGTTGCTCATCGAAAGCCACGGCGAACAAGCTCCCGGCGATGACCTGGTGGGTCTGTTCCAGCACATCGCGCAACAGCGATTCCTTGTTCGGGTAATGGTGATAGAACGAGGCCTTGGTCAGGCCACAAGCGGCGGCCAGGGTATCCATGGTCGTGCCGTGATACCCCAGGCGCTTGAAGGTGCTGGCGCAGCGCTGGAGCAGTTCGTCGCGGGAAATCTTCGGGGGGCGCATGGCTCACTCCTGGGCGGGATCACGGCCAGTGATTCTAAGGTATAAGCGGCCCTGCCTCAATTTGACGGTTACCGAATGTTTGTTTAGTTTCAATAACCGAACGCTTGGTCAATAACTTGCCAGGCGCTCACTCAACCAACAAACGTATTTCAGGAGAGCGCCAAGATGAGCCAAGCCACTAGCACAGCGGGTCGGGTCACCCGGGAGCAACGAGGCCAGGTGTTGTTGATCGGCCTGGACCGGGCCACCAAGCGCAACGCTTTCGACAGCGCCATGCTCGAGGACCTGTCCCGGGCCCTGGGCGAATACGAGCGTGATGAACAACTGCGCTGCGCGGTGCTGTTCGCCCACGGCGAGCATTTCACCGCCGGGCTGGACCTGATGGAGCTGACGCCGAAGCTGGCCAGTGGCGGCATCGCCTACCCCGAAGACGGCATCGATCCCTGGGGCGTGATCGGGCCACGGCGCAGCAAACCGGTGGTGATTGCGGTACAGGGCGCCTGCTGGACCGCCGGCATCGAGCTGCTGCTCAATGCCGATATCGCCATCGCCGCCAGCAATGCACGCTTCGCCCAGCTGGAAGTGCTGCGCGGCATTTCCCCGGCCGGCGGCGCCACACTGCGCTTTCCCCGGGTGGCCGGCTGGACCCGGGCCATGCGCTACATGCTCACCGGCGAGGAGTTCGACGCGGCCACGGCCCTGGACATGGGCCTACTGGTCGAGGTAGTGGCCCCTGAACACCTGCTGGCCCGGGCCATCGACTACGCCGAGCGCATCGCCAAGGCGGCGCCGTTGGCAGTCAGGGCGACCTTGCAGTCGGCCTTCCTCGCCCTGGAGCAGGGAGAAGAGGCGGCCCTGGCCCAGCTCAACCCGCAGCTCATGCAGCAGGTGCGCAGCGAGGATGCTCGCGAGGGCGTGATGGCCATGCTACAAAAACGCCAGCCGGTGTTCCTCGGCCGTTGAACCACCCAGCCCGCTCCCGAACCTCTGCCTCAAGGATGCCTGTATTGAACATTGCAGTCCGTACCGATCAGCCGTCCGCCAGCAGCGAGCCGTTGACCCTGGTGGCCGCCGATGGCTATCGCCTGGGCGCCCTGCGCTACCCGGCCATCGGCACTGCCAGGGGCAACCTGCTCCTGGCCAGCGCCGCCGGTGTCCAGCAGCGCTTCTACCGGCGCTTCGCCGAACATGCCGCGCGCCGCGGTTTCAACGTGCTGACCCTGGACTACCGGGGCATCGGCCAATCCCGCTTCGGGAGCCTCAAGGGGTTTGCCATGTCCTTCCTGGACTGGGCCTACCAGGACCTGGCAGCGGCCGTGGAACTGCTGCGCCACGACGCGCTGCCCTTGTACTGGGTCGGGCACTCCTTCGGCGGCCACGCCTTCGGCCTGCTACCCAACCACCAGGCCGTCAGCGCCTGCTACAGCCTGGGTAGCGGTGCCGGCTGGAGCGGCTGGATGCACTGGCGCGAGGCGCTGAAAATGCGCCTGCTATGGAAGCTCGTCCTGCCACCGCTGGTGGCATACAAGGGCTACATGGCCTGGAGCCTCCTGGGCATGGGCGAGGACCTGCCGCTGGGGGTCTACCGCGACCTCAAGCGCTGGTGCGAATACCCGCACTACTACTTCGACGACCCGCAGATGGCACACCTGGCCGAGCTCTACGCCAGCGTACGCACGCCCTGCCTGTTCGCCACCTCGGTGGACGATCCCTGGGCCCCGCCGCGCTCGCTGGATGCCTTCGCCAAGGGCTACTGCAACGCCCCCATGACCCGGCTCGATCTCAAGCCGCCAGCCGGTGCCCGCCCCTATGGCCATATGGGTTACTTCCGCGACGATGCCCAGCCCCTGTGGGACGATATCCTCGACTGGCTGCTGGGCCAGCCCACCCCGCTGCCGAACTGATCCGGACAAAAAAAGGGGCGATCGATGATCGCCCCCAAAGCGTTGCTACCACGAGAGAACCTTATAGCGTCAGTTGCTTGCGCTCCTCTTCGGTGAGGCGAGCCCGCGCCTGCTCATTGAGCGGGCCGGCGCCCAGTACCTGCACCGGGCTGTCGGGGTTGTAGGCCGGGGCCTGGCTGGCTTCCTCGCGCGGACGCTGCACCTGCTCGGAACCAAAGCCCAGCACCTCCACGGTGACGATGGATGCCCGGCCCTGCCTGGCCGTCGCCTGCTGGTTGCGGACCGCATCTTGTGCGGCTTGGGAAGCCGCCGAGCCCGCGGCGCTGGCCGAAGTCATGGCACCCGTGTTGATCGTCGCGGTCACCGGGATCCCGGAGGATTTGCCCTGGGTCTGGATGTTCGCGGCGTTGACCACCTGCAAGGCCGCGACGTTGACACTGCCCGAAACCCGGATCCCCGCTTCGCCAGCATCGACCGTACCCAAAGGTGCGATCAGGTCGATATCGCCCGACGGCACTTCGGGAATCGGTGCCAGGGTGGCGATCCCCGCACCGGTGCTGGGCACCGATGGCGCCAGGCTGACGTTGCCCCAATTGTCGTAGACCCGCTTGGGCGGGGTGTAGACCACGGTGGTCTTGGAGCCCCGGCCGGCGTTGATGTCGCCCTGGGCCGACCAGCCCATGATGGCCCCGCCGAAGGTGGTCATGATCCGGCTCTGGCCCAGCAGGATACTGCCCTGGGAGTACAGCTGGATGTCCCCCGCGCCCTGGGTGATGATCCCCGCCGAGGCCGGCGGTGCATTACCTTCGATACCGAAGGTCTGGCTCCCGCCCGGAGTCAGCATCTGGATCTTGCCGCCGAAGTTGGTATGCACCCCGGAGCCACCGAACAGGGTGATATCGCCCTTGTAGGTGATCGGGTTGCCGGCCACGTCGGTCTGCGGGAACAACGCGGCGATCGCCGCCCGGCCCCGGGCGTAGCTGCCCTGGCGTACCCCGCCCTCCTCGTTGTACTCGCGGCCAGCGGCCTTGAGCTCGGCAAAATACACATCCCGGGCGAACACCCGCTGCTGTTCCGCCGGCAAGGCCGCGTAGTAGGCCCGAGCCTCGGCGGCGCTGCCGACGAAACCGAAG
Organism: Pseudomonas sp. B6(2017); assembly: GCF_002112765.1. NCBI lineage: Bacteria > Pseudomonadati > Pseudomonadota > Gammaproteobacteria > Pseudomonadales > Pseudomonadaceae > Pseudomonas > Pseudomonas sp. B6(2017). Next base: position 126,752 of record NZ_NEIQ01000015.1, read on the forward strand.
CGTTCGGCCAGCCAGGCCAGCAACTCGCCCTCGTAGGTCTTGGCCACCCGCTTGCCCGCCAGGGATTCGCCGCTACCGGCCAGGTTGGCCGGGTCGAGGTAAGCCTCGACGAAACGCCGATAATCCGGCCCGCTGGCACCGCCCCCGGCCTGCATCACGATGCTCGCCCCCGGGCGGCTGTCCCCCGGCGCCACGGCGCCGAGGCTAGTGACGCTGACCTTGTCCTCCATCAGGATGTTGCGCCCCGCGGTGAGCTCCAGGGTGCCGGGGCCGGCGACGTTGAAGTTGCTGTAGAGGACGTCGCGCCCGGCACTGACGATGGAGATATCGCTGGGGTCGTCGTGAATGAACAGGTTGCCAGTGAAGGTGTAATAGCCAAGCTTATTACCATCTACTCGAGCACCGTCCTGGGAGGTTCCACTGCTGACGATATCGCGCCCGGCCATCATCCATACCGCGCCGCCGCCCTCATAACGAGTCTGGCCAAAACGCGGATCGCTATCGGTGAACACCAGGCTACGACCACTGCCGACCGCCAGCAGGTCGCCCTTGAGCGCATAAAAACGCGCCGGACCGCTATTGCGTCGCCAGCCACCCGTGGCCGAAGGAGAACCGAAAGTGAACAGTGGATAGCTGTCGCCGGCAAGGTTCGCATCCGCGGACAGGTTGCCCATGCCGGGGATCAGCACCCCGCTCCCATTCCATGCCGCATAGGCCGGGTTGAAGGGTGTCGCCAGGGTGGTGGGCGCGGCGAAAGACTGGTTGATGGAGAGGTTCCCGCCATAGATCGAATCCCCCGCCAACAACTGCAGCTGGCTGTTGTTCGAAGGCGCCAGCACCAGGGTCGAGTGGTTGTTGTTCACCGTACCGACCCCTTTCGCGCTGCCGTAGTACAGGCTGCCGCTGGCGGCCGTTACCCGCAGGATCGACGGATAAACGACGGCCAGGTCGGTTTCCACCGCCGTCATCATCGGCGTGGCATTGCCGCCTGCAGAATACAGGTCGATGGCGGTGCGGTCGGTCCACAGGGAGAACCAGGTTTTCCCGGAACCCTGGATACCCTCCAGGGCATAACCGTTCATCAACGAGGTGCGTCCCGGATCGATCACCCCTTGCAGTACCAGGTCACCGCGGGTCGACAGATTGAACGTGGCATCGCCCGGCACCAGGGTGATCCCCCCTGCCGCCAGGGCGGTGGTGGCCCGTACAGGATCGAAGGCCCGGGTTTCTCCCGCGCTGCGGTCTTCCGGACGGCTGCCATAGTGCAGGTCCAGGCTGCCCACCGAAGCCCCGAGCACCTGGGCATTGCCGCGCAGATTCAGCAGTACGCCGTCAATCTGGCTTTGCTTGGTGAGGCTGCTGCCTGGGTTCAGGCCTCCACCCACCTCAAAGCGCAGGTCTCCGCCACCGGTCAATTGCAGTCCGCCATCGGCGGTGACCCTGCCGGTGCTGCCTATCGCCAGCACCAGCCCCTGGGTGCGTGGGTTGGCCGATCGTTCCAGCACGCTGCCGGCCAGCGGCTTCAGCACGCCGGCATCGCCGCTCACCCGCACATCGAGGTTGCCACCGCCCAGGGTGCCGAAACCGGTAAAGCCCACCAACTGGTCGGCAGTGGCGGTGGCGGTGTAGCTGCCGAAGTTGATCCACCAGGCCGTCGGCAAGGATTGCCCTCCCCCCTGGCGCCACAACCAGTTGCCGACCTGGGTCGAGTCATGGCCGCTGTCCTGGGGATTGGGCCGGGCCTGGGACTGCGCGGCGGTATCCACGATGTTGCCGGTCAGGTTGCCGCCGACCCGCAGGCTCAGGTTGCCACCCCCATCGGGATACCAGGCGCGGTACAGGCTTTCGCTACCGCCATCGACGAACTTCTCGAAGTAGCTGTTCACGTCGTTGAGCACCGTGGTGCCCCGCCCTGGAGCCTTGGCCTGGTTGTAAGGAGAACCTGGCGCAGTGGCCAGTGAGGAAGTACCCGCGGTGTAGACCCCATACAGCGAGTCCATGCTCAGGTTGCCGGCACTGAGCAGTTCCAGATCGCCAGTACCGGTGCGAATCACGCTGAAACCGGTGCTTGATGGCGTGGGGGCATACTCCTTGTCCGCCATGGCAACACAATACGCCGGGTTGTCCTGGCAGAAAGATTCGACGGAAGACTGTCCCAGGTCCTGCAGCATCTTTTCATCGATTCTGTCACCGGCCTTGATCACTATCCCGGCCCCGGCCAGGTCATCTACCGCTTGTTGGGTCCAGGCATAGCTGGCCTTGATCGCGCAATAAGCCGGAGTGTCCTGGCAGAATTGTTCGATGGAGGTCTGGCCTAGGTCGATCAGCATCTGCTCATCGATCGGCTCGCCAGCCTTGACCACTATCCCGGCCCCAGCCAGATCGTCCACGGCCTGCTGGGTCCAGGTCTGCACGCCCTTGGCCGGCATTTCCTTGGCGAACATGCCGTAGTGGCTGTCGGCCAGATGCAAGTCGCCATTACCCGGGTTGGCTTGCAGGATACGGCTGTCGGCCGCCGTGGTATCCCCCCCGGCCACCAGGCGCAGGGACCAGGACTGCGAACCCTCGGCCAGCATCGGCGCAATGGCCCAGAGCTTGCCCTGGCGCCCCACCGCCTCCGTACGCAAGGCGATGGAGCTGACGCCGTCCGGCAGCTTGACGTTGGTGCCGGACGGAATCAGCGCGCCCTTGGCCAACGGCTGACTGCCGTCGAGCAACACCTGGCCGCCAACGGCCGTTGGCAGGCCCACGCCCTTGGGCCAGGTCATGGCCTTGACCCGGGTGTTCTGGGCCAGCAGGCTGCCGGCCTCCAGCTGGGTACCGACGGCCAGGGTCTGGGCTTCGCTGAACAGGGTTCCGGCGGCGAACAGCAAGTTGCCGGCGGCATCACGTATGGCCGCCGCCAGGATGGTGCCGGCCGGCAGGACCAGGTTCTGGTCGAGGGTCGCGGTCACCGGCAAGCGGGTACCCGCCGCCAGGGTCAGGCCCTTGATCGGCAGGTCGTAGTTAAGGATCGCGCCAGTCGGAAAGCTGGTGCCATCGGCCAGGGTCACCCCGGTGCCCGGCACGATGATGTTGCCACCGCTGAAGTCCACGCCCGGCAACAGCACCCAGCCCTTGTCGTCCACGGTCTGCGGTGGCGGGGCGAAGCCATCGTTGATGCTGCCGTAGATACTCAGCTCGCCACCAGCGCGCAACACCAAGGCGCCGACCTCGCCCGAGCCATATACCGAAGTCTTCTGGCTGTGGGGGTTGACGCTGGCATAGCGGTAGCCGGACAGGTCCAGGTCGCCCTGCACCACCAGGTCGCCGTCAGGGGTCTTGCTGACGATCTGGACCCCGGGGCGCAAGTGGAAGGCGTCGGCATAACCTGCGTTGTTCAGCCCGGCCAGCTTGTTCTGCATCAGGTTGCTGTTCTGCAGGGCGGCGTTGATGAAGGCGCTGCTCAACTGATGCTTCTGGTCCAGGTAGTCCTGGGTAATTTCCTGATAAGGACGGCCGCTGGCGGCATCGTTCTTCTGCGGCGCATCGTCGTAGCTGACCATGCCGTTGACCGCGATCGAGCGCGCTCCCTGGATATCCAGGCGACCCCGTGCATCGATGGCGATATCGTCGCTGCTGCCATCGGGCTTGAATATCCGTGGGGCATTGAGCTCCAGGGTGCCACGGCTGCGGCCGTCGTTCTGTCCCGCAGCGCTACCGACCGCTACATCCGTACCATGGCGCAGGTCGATGCGCGCGCCATCGGCCAGGGTCAACTGGCCCTTGCCGGAACCCAAGGCGACGGTGGCACGGTTGGGCGCATCGATGATCTTGCCGTAGCTGTCCACCCGCAGCTTGCTGCCATGGGCATCGAGCACCGCGCCGGAGTCCAGGACCAGGCCATTGCCGGCCGCCAGGTTGATACTGCCGACCCGCTCGCCACTGGCATCCACCAGGCCATTGACCCGCAGGCTGCCGTTATCCAGGGAGACGTTGATGCTGTTGGCCTTCAGGCCATTGCCGATGGTCAGGTCGCCCTGCTTGAGCTGGAAGCTGCGCGCGCCATACACCTGGCCCTGGTTCAAGCGCTGGTTGAGAGCGGCGAACTGCTCGTCCAGGGTACCGCTGCCACCCAGGCGCTGGGCCTGGATTTCCACCGCGCCGCCCAGGTACGGCACCCGGGTGCCGCCGGCATCGTAAGAGCCACTGCTGGTGCCAAGGATCTTGCCTGCCAGGTCCACCAGCCCCGCGCCACTGTCCAGGGCCACGGCGCGCAACTTGCCGGCCTGGTTGTTCTGCGCCGACAGGTCGATGCTCGAACCCGCCGCCTGCAATACATTGCCGGTACGGCTCTGCAGCAACACCTCGCCGCCGGCTCCGTACTTGGTCAGGTCGTTGAAGGCGATGGCACGCCCGGCCACATCGATCAACGCAGCATCGGTGAGCTGCACATCGCCACGGGCATCCAGGGTCACCTTGCCGCTGGGCAGGACCACCGCGCTGGCCAGGCGGATGCTGTCACCGCTCAAGGACAACTCGGCCCCCTGGCCATTGGCCTGGCCACGAGTGCCGGCCGTGGCCCCGATATCGATGGCGCCACCGGCCGTGATGCGGTTCACCGAACCGGCTTCGCCGGTCATCAACGGCGTGCGGATAGTCAAGTTGCCACCGCTGTAGGCAAAACCCTTGAGTGGGTCGTAGCCGCCCTGGCTCTGGTACACCGCGAGGCTGCCCTTGTGGTTGGCAGTGATGCGCTGGCTGGCGTTGAGGTTGACGTTGGCGAACCCCAGGGCCAGGCGATCGAAAGTCTTGGTGGTGCTCGGCTGGGCGAAGGCACCGTAGCCGAACTCGATGCGCTCGGCGTTGATATCCAGGCGCCCACTGCCCGTCCCGGCGCCGCCGGCCACCACCGCCCCAGCCGGATTCACAGCCCCCTGCCAGATCAGGTTGGCGGTGTGGATGCTGGCCACGTCATTGGCGCCACCGGAACCGTAGATGGCCGGAGTCGAGAGCATGAGGTTGCTCAGCAACGATTTGCCGGTGACCGGATCGTAGGTATCCAGGCCCGCACTGCCATAGAAGTTGAAGCTGTCCCGGGCCGAGAGTTGCAGGGTCTCCAGGGCTGGGGCACCGAATTGGCTATCGCCACGCAACAGGCGATCCAGCACTTGCTGGGTCAGGGTCATGCCGGCGGGCAGGCGATTACCCGCGGCTGCCGCAGCCAGGGCCTCGGGGCTGCCCACATTGATGCTGCTCAAGCCCAGGTTCAGGTGCCGGGTGCCATAGCGCACCTGGTCCCCCAGCTCGAAGGTCTTGTCGGTCAAGGCAACGATGCTGCCCTCGGAGTACAAAGAGGTCTGCCCGGTGCAAAGGCCACTGCCGCAACTTCCCACCTTGATACCGTTGCTGGGCTGCAGGGCTGCAGGCGCACTCACCACATTGAGCAGGCCATTGGAGACCGCCAGCATGTTGCCCACCTGATAGGTGAAACCGTCTCGCGCGTCATAACTGGCCTTGCCACGACCGATGGTGTTGATCGAGGCGCCCTGCTCCACCAGGATCTGGCCGGTGTTGGCCACCAGGAATACTTCCGGCGCCGCCAGGGCCGCGCCCTGGCGCAGGATGATCGAGCCATTGCTGGTGTTGGTGCCCTCGGCCAGGGTGATGAGGTTACCGCTCTGGCCATACTTGACCAGGGTCAGGCCGCCGAGCATGAGGCGTGCGGCACCCAAGGCATTGAGACTGTCGGCATCCAGGGTGATCCCGGTAAAACCGTCAGTGGCCGACTGCCCGGCCTTCACCACTTCGATACCGCTGCCGTTGCTCCTGTTCAATACCGAAACAGTACCGCCAAAGCCCCCCGTTGCAGCCTCGAAGCGGCCAGTGCCCTGGAAAGAGAACGCGTCGGTTCCGGCGCCGGCTTCCAGCGCCAACTTCAGGGTCTTGGCATCCACCGGCAACAAGGGCCGCGGCACGCCAAGCTTGGCCGCGTCGGCCATGGCGAATTGTGCGTAGCTGGTCTCGTTGTACTGCGAATAATGGCGCAGGGTATCGGCCGAGGTCAGGATCAACTGGCTGGCGACGCTGTTGCCGATCCCGGTGTTGGCGATGGACAAGCGCCCGGCGGTGCTCCAGGAACCATTGCGCATCTGCTGGGCCGAGCCCTCGCTGCCAAGTCCCGCCAGGCCGTTGATCTCCACACGGAAGGCCCCCGGCATCAGGGCATAGGTGGACGGCATCAGGGTATAGGTACCCGCCGCCAGCCCGGGCACTCCGGCGCCGATGGTCACCTGCTGGCCGATCAGCGGGTCTACCGCGCCGCCCTCCGGTGCCACCGGCGCGTAGCCGGGTTGAGCACCGGGAACGATGGCGTAGATCGGGTTGCTGGCCAGGCCCGGCAGGACCAGGCCGCCGTTGGCACCGATCTGCACCAGTGGGCTGTAGCGAGCATCGGTGGAGCCGCCGCGCCCGGAGATGAAGCCTGCGCCCAGCAACTCGCCGCCGCCGGACAGGTCCAGGGTCGCCCCTTGCTGTACCTTCACCGACTTGCCGCCCAGGATCACGCCGACGCTCAGCTCGCTGTTTTCATTGACCAACCCGCCCTGGCCTACGAAGTTCACGGTCTTGCCGTTGTACTTGTAGACCTGGCCATCGACGGTGCCGCCATAGGGCAGCACCAGGCCCTTGCCGCTGACCGAGGTCAGGCTGCCCGGCAACAGTTCGACCTTGCTGCTGCCCAGGTTGCCGATCTCGATCAAACCCAGGGGGGCGCGCACCACGCCGCCCTGCTTGATATTGGCGGCGCCCAGTTGCAGGCGGCCGAAGGCCGAGTACGGCACGGCCAGGTCAGCGTTGCCATTACGCGCGATAGTGAGGGTCCGGGTCGGATCGAATGCGAGGCCTGCGAAATCGTACTTGTAACCGGCGACCACCCGTGCCCCGACCTCGGTACCCGGATACAACTGGGCGGCGCGCAGGGTCATGTCGCCCTGGGTCAGAAGCTGGGTGCTGATACCCTTGGCGATCACATCGGCGCCAGCGCCGGCGAGGAAGCGCAGGTCGCCCTGGCTATCGAGCTGGACGTGATCGAAGCCTCGCCGTTCGATGTTCACCAGGCTGCCGTTGGCCTGGCGCAGGTCGCCCTTGCTGCCGAACATCACATTGCCGCGCACATCGATCAGGCTGCCAGCGGCGCTGAACAGCGCCTGGGTGGCGCGTTCCGACGGCCTGCCGATGGAGACCACCGCACGCACATACTGGTCCTTGGCCTCCGGCGGCGCGAGGATGCCCGCCAGCAACAGATAAGGCGCCGACAGATTGACCTGGCTGTTGGCCGCGGCGGCTTCCGTCAGGCCCAGGGCGCCACTGTACAGGCGCAGGCTCTGCCCCATGTTCAGCGACACATTGCCATCGAAGCCCAACAGGCCGTTGCTCAGCAAGGCCAGGTTATCGAAGCCGCCGGCCGCCACCTGATCCGCACCGAGGCGGCCACGGCCATACTCTAGAGCGCTGGCCGCAGATTCTGGCGATCCTGGCAGGACGTTGGCCTGGTGAGTCTGGCTGACTACCAGTTCGCGAGCCTTGAGCACCCGGTCGGTCACCGCGTTCTTGGTGTAGTACGGGCTTTCCAGGGCCACGGACAAACTACCCCCCGCCGCACCGGCACCACCGGCCCGGGCGACGAAACTGCCGTCCAGGTACAGGCCATTGTTGGAGGCGAAGCTGATGCTGCCGCCATTGCTGGCGACCTGCACCCGCCCTTGCCCGGGAATGTCCAGGGCGGCCTGGGTGCCGGATGCATCCAGCCGCGCACCATCACGCACCACCACGAACAGGTCACTGGCCTTGGCGATGCCGGTGGCCAGGTCGATCTCGCCGCCGATGCTGATGTTGCCGCCATTGCGCACCTGGCCATAGCTGCGCCCACGATTGTCCACGGCGCTCGCTGCCCGGGCCGCGACATCGATCAGCGCTTGCTCACCGACCCAGATCGAGCGTCCATGGCCGGCAGCGTTGGCCGCCTCGGAACTGGCCACGGTGAGGCCACCGAGACTGACGCTGCCGCCCCAGGCGTTGAGGATGCCGTTCATGGTCAACTGGCCGACGCTGCGCAAGTTGATGGCTTGTCCCGGATCGACATTGATCACCGCGCCCTGGCCAACACGGAGCTCGGTGGTCGCCAGTTGCGCGCCGGTGGAGTACTGGTTGCCGGCGGTCAGGGTCAGCCCGGCGCCACGGCGCTGGGTCAGTACGCTCTTGGTCGCATCCTGCTGGTACAACTCCGGCAGCCAGGGCTCCAGCACGCTGGCCGGGGCGCTACCGGTGGCCGCATTGCTCGCCTGCTCGCCAAAACGATAGACCGGGACAGTGACATCGACCTTGGCACCCTCGGCCACCTTCAGCCCTTCATTGCCGGTGATGTCGTAGGCCGAGAAGCCTTTGTTGAAGAAGTCTTGCGCCAGTTGCAGCGTGCCCGCCTCGGGCACGCTGCTGCCAGCACCGATCAATACCTTGTGTGCCTGCAGCGCCAGGGTGCCGCCGCCATTGACACCATAGCCGCGCAGCTCCCCTGATACGTCCAGCTTGCCGTCGGCCGCCAGGGTCACGTCGCCGCCCTTGCCACCGCTGGGCTTGCCGTCGATAGCGATGGTAGCGCCGGAGCTGGCATCCACCAGGCTGCCCTTGGCCAGGTTGAGATCGCCGCTGCTGCGCAGCGACACCTTGCCGCCGTTGCTGAACGGTACGCCGCCGTTATTCAGCGGGTCGAGGGCCAGGTTGTTCCAACGCCCCGACACATCCAGCTTGACTCCACCGGCGACATCGACCCGGGCCTGGGCGCCACCGGTGGGCGCGAGGATCACGTCACCAACCACGAAATTACGGTTCACATCCACCTGGCTCAGCACGTTGCCGGCGTTGATGCTGCCGCCGTGGGCACTGAGGTTGGCGTTGATCTTGACCAGGGGGCCGAACAGGGTGATGTCGCCACCGTCGGCCACGGTCAGCGCGCCATCGACCTGGATCTGCTGCCGGGCGCCGACCTTGATCGCCCCCAGTTGCAGGCCATTGAGCTGGTCGCTGTCGAGTACCAAGCGGCCCTGGCGGTCGGCTGGCAAGGCGCTGTCCAGGTCCAGGCCGTCGGCGATCTTCTGCTGTTTGGCGTCGATCAGCACCTGGTCCACGGTGGGGCTCAAGGCATAGCGCAGGACACCGCTGGCCTTGTTGTAGATCGGCGTGTAGCTGCCGATGATCAGCTGCGCGCGCTGGGCTGCCGCCTTGTGCGATTGCTGGTAGCCATCGAGATTGGGCTTTGGCGCCTGGATCTGCCGGTCGCCCTTGAACACATCGCTGACCAGTTGCCCTTCGAGCACCGCGTTGCCGGTGCCGATCACCAGCTTGCCGGCATCACGGCCCACCGTGTAACCCGCCTCATAGCGCTGTTGCTGGGCAATCAGCGGGTTGTAGTAGTAATCGGTGCGCCCCCAGCGCGGGCTGCTGTCCACATAGCCTTTGTAGATCCCGGCATAGAGCAAGTCTCCCGGGGCCCGGGACAACTCATACAAGCGCCCGTCCACCCCCTTGAGCCAGGTCTGCTGGATATAGCCGCCCTGTACGTCCACGGTGCCGCCGGACAGGTTCAACTGGGCGCCGGACTGGGTCACCACATCCTTGCCAGTGAAAGTCAGGGTTCCACCCTGGGCCATCCATTCACCGATGCTGTGCCGCTGGGTACCCAGGTAGCCACCCACCTCCAGCAGACCGCCCGCGGTATACCAGCGGTCGCTGGCGTAACCGTTGGTGCCCGCCGGGACGAAGATCAGCTCGCGCAGGTCGACCCACACATCGTTGTTGATCAGTTTGCCGGAGTCACGGTTACCCGCCGAATCGCGTTGCTCGTTGCCCTGGACGTTGATCTTGATGTTGTTGGATTCCATCGCCACCTTGACCCCGACGGCGCCGGCGACGTCGATCACCGCGCCATCGCGCACCAGGCTGCGCTGCCCGGCGCTGACCGCCACCTGGCCACCGGTGGCCAGGGTGATCGAGCCCTTCTGGAAGTCCACGGTGCCGCCGCTGACGATCTCCACCCGGGATTGGTCGGTGCGATCGGCGACGCTGCTGAGATTGTTGAACTGGCCGGTGATCAGGTTGCTCGAGGTGCCGTCCAGATTGCCCAGGCCGCTGTTGCGCTGGCTGTCCAGGGCGCTGCTGCCGCTGCTATCCAGGAGAATCGCGGTGGTGCTGCCCTGCCCCAGGGTCACGCTACCGGTGCCGTCGCTGGCGGAGTTGAGCAAATGGATGGTGCCCCGGGTATCCACCGAGGTGCTGGCCAGGGCCACGCCGTTCTGCAGCACTTGGTGGCCGGTCAGGGTGATGTCGCCGGTGGCGGCCATGATCAAGCCGCTGTTGCTGACCTTGCCGGCACTGCTACCCGGCTTGAGCGAGGTGGCCACTTCATTGCCGCGGGTGGTGGAACGCTGGTTGCCCTCAGTCCCGACCCCGCGGCGGATGTAGAAACTGTCGCCGGCGGCCAGGGCGGTCTGGCCCTTGGCGGTGACGATGGTCCCGGCGTTCTGCACCTCGCTGCCCAACAGCAAGGCGTAGCCACCGGCATCGGTGGAGGTAGCCGGGGCATGGGTCTGGATCAAGGCGCCAGCCTGGACCAGGACCTTGCCGGCGGCGTCGGTGAAGGTCGGCTGGCTGCCGTTGGCGTCGACATACAAGCCACGCTTGCTGAATTGCTCGTCGGTGATGGTGGCTGCGGCGGCCACCAGGTTGCGCACATTGACCTGGCTGGTGCCGCTGAACACCACGCCGTTGCGGTTGATGATCATCACCGTGCCGGCGCCCTTGACCTGGCCCTGGATCTCGCTGGGTCGGCCATTGGGGTCATTGACCCGGTTCATCAGCGCCCAGTTGGACTGTTGCTGGAAATCCACCGTGGTGTTGCGCCCGACGTTGAAGGTTTCCCAGTTGAGGATGGCCTTGTCGGCGGTCTGCTCGATGGTCACCGTGGTCTTGCCACCGGCTTGGCTCTGCACCGGGCCCTTGGCGTTGATCCAGCCCTGGGTCAGGCTGTTGTCGACCTTCAACCCACCCTGGCCCAGGCCGTCGGGAATAGCGCTGACACTGCCGAACGCAGCCTGGCGAGCCGCTGCCTGGGCCGCTTGTTGCGCGGCGATGGCCGCCACCGTGGAGTTGAGATTGCCCAGCGAACGCTGCAATTGCTGGTTGACCCGCACCTGCTGGGACAGCGGTGGCGGCATGCCCGGCATCTGGCTGCCGGTACGCGCGGCAGTGGCCGCCTGGGAAGCGCCCTTGTCGGCGAACCAGCCGGAACTGAAGGCCGGGGCAGCATTGGCACTGCCGGCCATCAACAACAGGGCGATGGCCTGGGCCAGGGGCTTGAGCCGCAGGATCGACACCTGGGAATCCAGGCCAGGGGTGTTAACCGGTGGTTTGCAGCGAACCATTACTACTCATCCTTTGTTATGACGCCCAGGGGTGCGCGACGCTGTACGACCCAGGGCGCGCGTCACTGCTCTAGGGATAGGCCGTTGCCAAGGGACACGACCGAACGCTTGTCATGGAAAATTCATGTTTTGGGTGTAACGCTCGCCCGTCGGCGACCAAGACGCCCTTGGTCGACCATCCCGGTGGCCGCGAGCAAGCTCGGAGCGAGTCCGCGCTGCCGTCACAGCGGTTAGCGCCAAAACTGCGTGGCGAGCCTGGCGATGAACAGGCCAGGCGACCCTGAATGAAAAGATCAGCAACGGTCGAAACCGTTGCTGATCCAGGTGTTGCGGGTATCGAACGCGTCAGTTACAGCGGACGGCCGATGGCGTTGCAAACGCTGGCGTTACCGATGCTCAGACCGCTGGAAGCAGTGACGAACGAGTCACGTACGGCAGTTTTCCAGGCAGCTGGCAGTGGCACGAAGCGGTTGTTGTTGATTGCAGTGTCGTTGTTCGCCAGAGCGCCGTAGTGACGGCTGAAGAAAGCCCGTACTTGCGAAGTCTGGGTCGCGTCGGCGTAGCACTGGCTGAAGATCAGGTTGGTGAAGCCCAGGATCGGGTAGCCGCTGGTTGGGTACAGGCGCAGGCTCTTGTCACCAGGGTTGGCGTCGATGTTGGCCTGGGAAGTGAAGACCGGAACCCACAGGTTCTGATCGCCACGGTCAGCCACCGCAGGTACCGGAACAGCGCCGATGGCAGCCGATACGTTGGCAGGAGCTGGCGAAACACCGGCGACCTTGGCCACCTTGGTGGCATCGTCCAGGCCAGCCAGGGTAGGCGCGGCGTAGTCAGGGCTCATGTAGGTAACGCGACCGTCGCCAGCGTTCAGCGCGTCCATCACGCCCTGGCTGGTCACAGCGGCCACGGCGCCGGCTGGCAAGCCACCCGAGTAGCTGGAAGCGAAGTTGGTGGTCACGGCGAAGGTGCCGGTTTCAGCGCACTTGGCGTTCAGGAAGCGGGTGAACAGCTCGGTGGTACCGCTGCTTTCGTTGCGGTAGACCACGGTGATTGGACCAGTACGGCCAGCACCGGCGATCTGGCTCCAATTGTTGACCCGGCCCGAGAACACGCCGCACAGGTCGTTGACGCTCAGGTCAACGGCCGCAGTACCAGCCTTGTTGAACGGGATGGCAACCGAAGTGGCCACCGAAGGCACCTGGATCAGCTTGCCCCAGGCAGCCTGGTGGGCAGTGAAGTAGTTGCCCAGTTCAGTGGCGCTGAGTTTGGAATCGCTACCGGCCCAGTGCACGTTCTTGCCGGTGGTGCCGGCCACGAACTTGGTGTAGTCGTTGTTCAGGAAGGCAGCCTTGCCGTTGCCGCTGCCTACGCCGATGTAGGGAGCGAAACCGGCAGTCAGAACGCCAGCGGTCTGGTACAGCGGTTGTGGCAGGGTAGCGCCACCGCCGTTGATGTCAGCCATTGCAGCCTGTGCCGAGCACAGGGCGGCCAGGGTCAGGGATGCCGCGAGAACATTGCGCTTAAACATGAAGAATCTCCTTTCGTCGTGTTCGTACGTTGGGTGAATAGCTCTTGCATGACGCCATGGCGCTCGGGCCAGAAGCCTTGATCCAGAGGGCTTGATGGGTGAGGCCATGGGGAGAGAAGTTCGCAGCTTCCGGTGACAGTTAAAGGAAAAATGCTCGGGAGAAACCGGCTGTTCCTGCAAAAGATCCTCGGGTGTCCACTGCGCTTTTTTAAGGCCCTTTCGCCCAAGATGACAGCCAGGTTTCCACTGCCTGGACCGGCATCTTCCGCCAGGCGCCGTAGCCTCTGGGAGCGAGGCTGGAACATGACAGAACGAGGAACCCGAGAATGCCTGTCGCAAGGGTCGGGAGCGCGGGGAGCGGCCTGGAAAAAGAATCTGCCGGCCCGGTCCTCGCGGTGCGAGCGAACACTCGTACCGGGCAACTTGATGCCTCGGAACAAGCAGGCATCCATGGCCGGCAGACCAGTGCAATGGGTTTGCCGGCCACGGCCGAACGGTGCGAGCGCCCTCGCCCCGATCAAGTCACCAGCTGGTTGATCTCGATGATCGGCAGCAGCACCGCCATGACGATCACCAGCACCACGCCGCCCATGACCACGATCATCAGCGGCTCCAGCAGCGCGGTCATGCCCATGGCCCGGCGCTCCAGGTCGCTGGACAGGGTCTGCGCCGCCCGCTCGAGCATCGGCGGCAAGGCGCCGGTCTTCTCGCCGCTGGCGATCAGATGGATCAACAGCGGCGGGAAGACCTTCTCCACCCGCAGCGCCGCCGCCAGGTTGGCACCCTCGCGGACCTTGGCGGTAGCCTCGCTGACGCTCTGGCTCAAACGGTCGTTGGACAGGGTCTGGCGTGCCGCCTCCAGGGCCCGCAGCAACGGCACGCCAGCGCCGCCGAGAATCGCCAGGGTCGAGGCGAAGCGCGCGGTGTTCAGGCCCAGCACGAAGCGTCCGACCAGGGGCAGGCGCAGGATCCGGCTATGCCAGCTCAAGCGGGCCTGGGGATTGCGCAGGTAGATCCGCCAACCCCAGAACCCGGCCACCAGGGCGGCGAAGCACAGGCCACCCCAGGCGCGGATGAAGTCGCTGGCGGCGAGCATCGCCAGGGTCAGCCCAGGCAAGTCCTGGCGGGCCTGGGAAAAAGCACTGACCACCTGGGGCACCACGTAGCTCAAAAGAAAGATCACGATGCCGATGGACACCAGGCCCACCACCCCGGGATAGATGAAGGCCGTGAGGATCTTGCCGCGCAGGCCGTTGCGTTCCTCGATGTAGTCCGCCAGCCGCTCCATGACCTGGGCCAGGTCGCCGGACTCCTCGCCGGCGGCGATCAGCGCACGGTAGATTTCCGGAAAGTCCCGGGGCCTGGCCGCCAGTGCCTCGGCCAGGCGCATACCGCTGCGCACGTCGGCCCGCACCGCACTCAGGGTCTGGGCGATGTGCTTGCGCTCGGCCTGCTCCACCGTGGCACTCAGGGCCGCCTCCAGCGGCAGGCTGGCCCCCAGCAGGCTGGCCAACTGGCGGGTGGCCCAGGCCAGGTCGTTGTCCGAGAGCTTCGGGCTGAACATGCCCCCTGCCCCGGCTGCGCCTTGGTTGCCGTCCAGTTGCACCTGCAAGGCCGTCAGGCCACGGCTGCGCAGGCTGGCGAAGGCCGCGCTCTGGCTGTCGGCCTCCAGGTGCCCGGATTCGATCTTGCCGAGGCTGTCGGCAGCTTCGTAGCGATAGCGATTCATCAGGCGTCCCGTGTCACACGAAGGATTTCTTCCGGCGCGGTGGCGCCGCTGCGCACCCAGCGCTCGCCGTCCTCGCGCATGCTGAACATCCCGGCGCGCCGGGCCGAAGCGCGCAACGCCTGCTCATCGGCGCCCTGGTGGATCAGGCTGCGGATATCGTCGTCGATGCAGAACAGCTCGTGGATCCCGGTACGCCCGCTGTAGCCGATCTGGTTGCAGGCCGGGCAACCCACCGGACGCCAGGTGCCGGGGTTGGCCGGATCAGGTTCCTTGCACTGGTTGCACAGGCGCCGCACCAGGCGCTGGGCCAGCACGCCGAGCATCGACGAGGCCAGGAGGAACGGTTCGACCCCCATGTCGATCAGGCGGTTGACCGCCGACACGGCATCGTTGGTGTGCAGGGTGGCCAGCACCAGGTGCCCGGTGAGGGACGCCTGGACTGCGATCTGCGCGGTCTCCAGGTCACGGATCTCGCCGATCATGATGATGTCCGGGTCCTGGCGCAGGATGGCGCGCAGGGCCAGGGCGAAGGTCATGTCGATCTTGGCGTTGACCTGGATCTGGCTGATGCCCGGCAGGTCGTATTCCACCGGGTCCTCCACGGTGAGGATGTTGCTGGTGCTGGCATCCAGCCGGGCCAGGGCCGCGTAGAGGCTGGTGGTCTTGCCGCTGCCGGTGGGTCCGGTGACCAGGACGATGCCGTGGGGCTGGCGGATCAGGCCGTCGAGCCGGGCCAGCAGCGCCGGGTCCATGCCCAGGGTCTCCAGTTGCAGGCGCCCGACCTGCTTGTCCAGCAAGCGCATCACCACCCGCTCGCCATGGCCGGTTGGCACCGTGGAGACGCGGATATCGATGGGCCGCCCGGCGACGCGCAAGGCGATCCGGCCGTCCTGGGGCAGGCGTTTCTCGGCGATATCCAGCTGGGCCATGATCTTGATCCGCGACACCAGGGCACCATGCAGCGCCTTGCGCGGCGAAACCACGTCACGCAGGGTACCGTCGACCCGATAGCGCACCACCGAGTGGGTCTCGTAGGGCTCGATATGGATATCACTGGCCTCGTCCCGCGCTGCCTGGGTGAGCAAGGCGTTGATCATGCGGATCACCGGCGCGCCATCCTGGGTGTCCAGCAGGTCGGTGATCTCCGGCATGTCCTGCATCAGCCGGTCCAGGTCCACCTCGTTCTCCGCCGCGCCGACCACCGCCGCGGCGCTGCCGGTGTCGGCATAGGCGGTGGCCAGCAGGCCATCGAGTTCGTCATCGCGCACCTGCTCCAGGCGCGCCGGGCCGAACTGGCGGCGGGCCTCGGCGATGGACCAGCCAGGGGTCGAGGGGCACACCAGCAGCACCGCGCCTTGCTCGTCGTGGCGCAGCAGGATGCGCTGGGATTTGGCCCAGGCGTAGGGGAGCTTGGAGGTCATCGCCAAACCTCCATCCGTCCAGGAATCCCCGCACGAAGCAGGCTATGACTCAGACCTGATGCCTGGCTCATTGCACTGGTACCGCGCGAATGGTGGCCCGTATGCCCTGGGGCGCGTCCTGCAACGACACCGGCTGCGCCCCGGGGATCGCCTTGGCCGCCGGCGGCAGTTGCGGCAGCGGCATGTCCGGCATCGCCCAGCTGTGCTCGGGCTGCAACTGGCCCTGGGCCCGGCGCATGAAGTCATAGCGGTTGAGGGTGATGCTGCGCCCCGCGCCGCTGTCACGAATGATGTAGGGCCGCAGGAACACCATCAGGTTGGTCTTGTTGATGCTCCGGCTTTCATTGCGAAACAGCGCTCCCAACCCGGGAATGCTCGACAGCCACGGCACCGCGTCGTTGCTCTGGGTGTAGCCATCCTGCAGCAGGCCGCCGAGCACCATGATCTGCCCGTCGTCGAGCAGGATGCTGGTGTCGATCGCGCGCTTCTGGGTCACCGTGCCGGCCGCCACCGAGGCCCGCGCATCGATGCTGCTGACCTCCTGGTAGATATCCAGCTTGACCGTGCCGCCCTCGGAAATCTGCGGCCGCACGTTGAGCTTGAGCCCCACTTCCTCGCGCTGCACCGTCTGGAACGGGTTGTTGCTGTTGCCGCCACCCCCGGTGACATAGCTGCCGGTGACGAAAGGAATGGTCTGGCCGACGAAAATGCTCGCGGCCTCGTTGTCCAGGGTCAGAAGGTTCGGCGTCGACAGCACGTTGGAGCCGCCCTTGCTCTTGAGCGCCCGGGCCAGGACCTTGAGGTCCAGCACCTTGCCGATCCCCGGGATGTCCACGGTGCCATTGACCACACCGATGTTCAGCCCCTTGGGCAACACATCGATGCTGGTCTTGCTGCCCGGGTTGCCCACCACGCCGCTGCCGCCGAGGTTGACCCCGCCAAAACCACCCTTGCCCCCCAGGTTGCCGGCCTGCCACTGCACGCCGAATTCGTTGGCGTCGTCTTCGTTGACCTCGACGATCAGGCTCTCGATCACTACCTGGGCGCGGCGCTGATCCAGTTGGTCGATCACTTCCCGCAGGTTGCGATACAGCGGATCAGGCGCGGAGATCAGCAAGGTATTGGTGGTGGCATCGGCCTGGATGGTCACGCCACCGGCGCTAAAGGCGGTGTTCTGGTCGCTCTGCTGGCCATTGCTACCCAGGCCGCTGCTACTGCTGCCGCCCTGGCCGTAACCCCTGGTGGCGCCGCTGCTGCCGGTGCCCAGGCTGCTATTGCCGGAGGTGCTGGCGCTGTTGCCGGTCTGGCTGCTGCCCTGGCCGCTGCCGGTGCTGGCGCCCATGCCGCTGAGCATGGCCCGGGCGCCATCGTTGCCGCCGCTGTCGCTTTCCCCCGTGAGCAGGCCACGCAGGGCCTGGGCCAGCTTGCCGGCCTGGGCATTGCGCAGGTAGACCACATGCAGGTTGCTGGGGTTGCTCTGGGCGTTGTCCAGCTTGTAGATCAGGTTGCGCGCCAGCTCGGTGCGCTCGGGGCTGCCGGCGCGGATGATGATGGAATTGGAACGCGGATCGCCGATCACGCTGATCTTCTGGGTCTGGTCGCTGCCCTGGCTTTCCAGCAGCTCGGAAACCATGGTGGCGATGTCCACGGCGATGCCGTTCTGCACCGCCACCACATCGGTGTCGATGGCACTGGGGGTGTCGATGCCATTGATGATCTGCGCCACCCGCTGCAGGTTCTCGGCGTAGTCGGTGACCACGATGGTGTTGTTGCCCGGGTAGGCATTGATCGGGTTGTTGGGCGAAACGATCGGCCGCAGTACCGGGATCAGGTTCACCGCGTTTTCGTATTGCAGGCGGAAGGTGCGGGTCAGCATGCCGTTGCCGGCCGGCTTGTCGGCGCTGTAGATCGGCCCGCCCAGCAGCTTGGCATCGGCCTCTGGCACTACCTGGGCCACGCCGCCGACGTCCACCATGCTGAAGCCCTGCATGCGCAGCGCCGCCAGCAGCATGTCGTAGGCCTGGTGCGCCGGCACCTGGCCCTCGCTGACCAGGGTCAGGTTGCCCTTGACCCGTGGATCGACCAGGAACTGCTGGCCGGTGGAGCGGGACAAGGCCCGCACCACCGCCTGGATGTCGGCCTCGACGAAGTTCAATTGCACGGGCTGGTCACCCAGCGGATTGCGCGGCACGCTGGTGCTGCGCGGCGTGGCCTGGGCCCGACTGTTGGTCACCGGATGCAGCACCTTGGGCCGCTGGGCCTGTTGGGCCTGCAGGCGCTGGCGGTCGGCCAGGGCATCGCCACCGCGCCGGGTATCGGCCAGGGGCTGGCCCAGTTCGCTGTCCACCAGCGTCGGCTGTGGCGGGGTGGACTGGGTGGTGCTGCAGGCCCCCAGCGCCAGCAGCAGGAAAGGTGCGGCCTTGCGACACTGGCGCACGTATTTGGAACCTGACCACTTCATGAAGCTTCCTTAGCGCCCTGCGCCTGATCCATGCGAACGGTCCCGGACAGTGTGCCTGCCGAGTCATCGGCGGCGGCCGTGCCTGCGCGTTGCAGGCGAGCCTCCACCACCTGTAGCGAAAGCTGCCGGGGCGAGCCCAGCAACCAGCCGACCACGGCATCCGCCGGGGCCTGCTCGAAGGTCAACCGCCAGCTCTCGGGGCCGGCTTCATCGCTCTGCTGCAATTGGTAGTGATCCTTGAGGCCAGCCCCGTCCAGGGTCTGGCGCAAGGCCTGTTCCAGATCGGCTCCAGCCACCTGGCCCGGGCCCGCCGCCACTTCGTGCAACAGCACCTCCAGGGCCTCGGCCTGGGACCGCAGCTTGGGCGTCTCGACCTGCCAGTAGTCGATCTTGCGCAGGGCCGGCTGGATCAACAGCGACCAGCCCAGCAAGGCCAGCAGGCCGGCGGCGGTGCCGGCCAGCAAGCGCTTCTCGCGCAGGGCCAGGCTGCTCCAATAGGCCCGGGCGCGGGTTCGCAGCGCGCTCCAGCGAGCCCGGTACTGTGCCAACAGGGCTTTATTCATCATCGTCGCCCTCCGGGGTTTCCATGGCGTCGGCGGAACGCGTGCCAGCAGGAGCCAGGGTCCAGCCATTGGCCTCGCGCTGGACGCTGTAGCCGGCCTGGGTCAGTGCGCCCTGCCAGCTGTCATCGGTGACTCGCGGTGCATCGGGCAGCATTTCCAGCTGCAGGCGCTCCTGGGCATAGCTCAGGCTCTGGACACTGCCGACCATGAACGGCATGGCGCTGGCGGCCTGCTGCAACAGGCTGGCAAAACCCTGGGCCGGATCCCCCGTCGAGCCGCTCTGCCGAGCCTCCAGTTGCTGGCGGGCCTGCTGCAGTGGATTGAGCACCACCGGCAACTCGGGGAACACTTGGCGCACCCTCTGGTTCATCTGGGTCTTGAGTCGTTGCCCCTGCTCCGCTTCACGTGCGGCATACAGGTTCAGGCCCAGCACCCAGACCGCCAACGCCAGGGCGCAGCAGCCCAGGGCCCGGCCCCAGCCCTTGGCCGCGACACGCCCGGGCAACGCCCCGGCATGCAGGCTCCAGGCCGGGACAGCGCCGTTCCAGCGTTGCTCGGCCGGCTGCTGGGCGATCCCCGCCGGCGCCTGGTCACCGATCCAGGCCAATTCGCCAGCCGTGCCGCGCAGCTGCTCCAGGCTGGCCGGCAAGGCGCCGTCCGCGTCCTGCGCCAACAGCGGTTGAACGCTGCCCAGCGCCAAGCCATGCCGCAGGACCAGCAAGCCATCCACGGCACACAGGTTCAGTTGTCCGGGCGCTGGTACCGCCAGGGCATAGGGCGCCGGGTACAGGCCCTGCAGCTTCAGGCCGGCCTGTTCCAGCCAGCGTCCCAGGGCCTGCAACTGCTCCAGCGGCAGCCAGCCCAATGCCACTTGGCCGTCGGCCTCACGCGGGCCGTGGGCTATATGCATCAGCTCGATGGGACCGAGGATCAGCGCCTGGGCGGCACAAGCCACCGCCGCCTTGATTCGCGCCGGCGGCAGTTGCGGCAACTCGATGCTGGTCAACAGGCTGTCCTGGGGGTGCAGGAAACACTCCACCGGCAGTGGCTTGGCGCCTTTGCCCATGGCCCCCAGTTGCTCCAGGGGGCAACGTCCGCTGGCGCTGACCCGGCCATGGCGGTCCAGGCGGGCAAAATCCACTGGGTGCTGCACCGGATAACCGGCCTGGCCCAGCTCAGCCAGGCTCGGCAAGACAATGCGCAAGCGGCTCATACGCCCACCCGCGACCAGATAACCTGGGGCATGCGGTCCTCGGGGCGGTGCAGCAGGGCTTGCAGGCTGACCCGGCGCTGGTCGCGGCGAGCCTGGCCCTGGAGCAGGAACCATTCGCTGGTGATGCCGACCCGCACTTGCTCCACCGCCACTTCCGGCATGCGCAGGCGGTTGACGAAATCACCACGGTTGATGAACCAGTGCCCGGCGTCGCGCTCGGCCACCAGGGCCCTGGCCCGCGAGAGCGCCAGGCCCGGCACCACCGCGGCCAACACCTCGGCGGTAGCGGTATTGCCGTTGACCCAGGTATTGCCCGGCAAGATGCTGACGTGCTGGGCCAGGCGCAGCAGCAAGGCTTCGCTCATGCCCGACAGCCCCCGCAGCTCTTCCACGCTGCGCAGCATCGGCTGGCGGGCCGGCAGCACCCGTGCCTCGGCGCCGGGCGAGGTCAGGCGACCACTGTCGAAGGTGCCACGGACCTTGGCAGCACTGTCCGGGCTGTCCAGGCGCTGGGGGTAGGAAGCGATCACCCGCTGGCTGATGCGCCGGCCCAGGGCCGAATCGATGCCGATCAGTTGGCACAGCTGTTCGAACCCCTGCAACTGCACCGCATCCACCTGCCCCTGGAACACCAGGTTGCGCAGGTTGAACTTGCCCTGCTGGTCTTGCAGGCGCCCCTGGAAGGAGTCGTTGAACCCACCCAGCGCCTGGTCGCCGATGGGCCGCGCCCAGGGCTGGTCGAGGCGCGTCAGGACATCGCGCTGGCGCGCATCCCAGAGCAGTTGCCGGCTGTACTCAAGCCCACCCTGCAACACCGCGCTGCCCACCACCCGCCCCTGCTCGGCCTCCACCGTGCGCATGAAGGACGTCTGGCGGGTGAGCATCGCCGCGGCGATCACCGCCACCACCGCGGCGATCAGCAAGGCGCTGATGATGGCCATGCCATGCTGCTTCGCCACACTGGGCGAACGGCTGTTCATGGCCGGCTTACAACTGCCAGGAGCCGATGTCGGCATTCACGCCTTCGCCATCGGGCTGGCCGTCGGCGCCGAGGGAGAATACGTCCACCTCGCCGTTGGCCCCCGGGTTGAGGTAGTGATAAGGATGCCCCCAGGGATCGTTGGGCAAGCGCTCCAGGTAGGAACGCCAGTTGCTGTCCTTGGCATTGGCCGGGCGTTCCACCAGGACCTTCAGGCCCTGGTTCATGCTCGGATAGCTGCCATGGTCGAGGCGATACAGCTTGAGCGCCTGCATCAGACCGGCGATGTCCTGCTTGGCCGCAGTGGCACGTGCCTGGTCCGGACGATCCAGGACCTTGGGTACCACCATGACGGCCAGGACCCCGAGGATCACCACCACCACCATGATCTCGATCAGGGTGAAACCGCGCTGGGCGCGGCTGCCCCGGGTCCGCGAGCGCCATGCCGAACTGCCGCCGGCGTCTTGGCCGGTGGCCTGGCATACCACACCACAAGCTTCCTGCTCCTGGCCTGGCGAGGCGATCTCCCGGCCTGTCGGCAACGCTCCGCAGGCTTGGGGTGGGGACGTTTCATGCGCGATATCCATCTCGACATTCCTTGGCTTGAGTTCGATTCGTCGCGCAGTGTTGCAAGAAGATATGTCAGTGGTATTGAAAAACCTCGGGAGTTTCGGTCGCCATTCCGTCAAGCCCGCGGGCTAGTCTGCGAGGCTGTTTCCCGGTTTCGAGCAGCCCATGCGAGCGGTGTCCAAACAAGCTGGCTTCACCCTGATCGAGGTCCTGGTAGCCCTGGCCATCATCGCCGTGGCGATGTCGGCGGCAGTGCGCGTGGCGGGCCTCATGACCCAGGGCAACGGTTTGTTGCGCGACAAGTCCCTGGCCCTGCTGGCGGCCCAGAGCCGCCTGGCCGAGCTGCGCCTGGAGGGCAATCTGCATCCGGGCCTGAAGAGTTTCGAATGCGACCAGGGCCGGCTCAAGCTGCGTTGCGAGCAGGCGATAGTTCCCGGCATTGCGCCGGGCCTGCTGCGGGTCAGCGTGCAGGTACGCGACCGCAGCCGTGAGGCGCCACCCCTGGCACGGCTGGAGAGCCTGGTCAGCCGGCCACAGGCGCCGCGCCAGTGAGGCTCAGCGGGTCAACCGTGGCAGGGTTGGCGAGTCCGGCAGCTTGCTGACCTTGACCCGCGATTGCTCGCCGCCGCGCTCGATGAGCACGCCATCGGCCTCGATGGCAGCCAGGCGCACGCCCTGGGTCAGCCGTTCACCGGCGAGGAAACTGCGCGCAGGCCCGTCGTTGAGGCTGAGGATGGCCACCGCCCCCCGGGCCCCGGCCATGACCCCGCAGACCTTGATATCCACCTGCGCCGGCTGGTTGGCGAACCACTGCAGGGCCGGGCTGTCGGCACGTGCGGCGAGCACCTGGGGCGCGGCCGTCGGCGTCTGGGACTCGGCCGGGGTCAGCAGCAGCGACGACCAGGTGGCGACACCGGCCAGGGCCGCCAGCAGGGCCGTGTACTGCAATAGCCGGGGGGCTGAAGAAGGGTTGAGCATCGCGCGTAGCATGGGCAGGACCTCCTGTTTGTCCGTCCCCGCAGCCTACAGCTCAATTCTCACGGTTTTATTTCACTGGACGATCATCTGCCTCGGGCAGTCTGGACCCATCGCCAAGGAGTGCAACGTGATGCAGAGCGGCAAGCAACAGGGGTTCACCCTGATCGAACTGATGGTGGTGCTGGTGATCATTGGCATCGCCAGCGCCGCCGTGGGCCTGAGCATCAAGCCCGACCCGCTGCAACAACTGCGCAAGGACGCCGAGCGCCTGGCGCAACTGCTGCAAGTGGCCCAGGCCGAAGCCCGCACCGATGGCCGGCCCATCACCTGGCGGGCCAATGCCAAGGGGTTCGCCTTCGACCGTCCGGCCGATGGCGGCAGCGGCGTCGACGACTTCCGCCATGACAGCCAACTGCGCCCGCGCCGTTGGGATACCGCCGCCATGGACGTGCGCATCGAGCCGCGCCAGCGCCTGGTGCTCAATGCCGAATGGATCAATCCGCCGGTTCGGGTCGTGCTGTCCGATGGTCAGCATAGCTTGTGGGTGGAGCGCACGCCGGCCGGCCAGTTGCGCGTGGTGGAGCAGCCATGAACAGTCGCCAGGAAGGTTTCACCCTGATCGAGGTAATGGTGGCGATCATGCTCATGGCGCTAGTCAGCCTCATCGCCTGGCGCGGCCTGGACAGCGTAAGCCGGGCCGACGCCCACCTCAAGGCCGGCACCGAGCAGACCGAGGCGTTGCTGCGGGCGCTCAACCAGCTGGACCGCGACGTGGCCCAGCGGGCCGCCATCGAGTTGCGCGAGCCGCAGCTTGGTGAAAGCGAGAATGCCGAACCCGAGACCCCGGCGCCCCTGAGCGTGCGCAGCTCCGACAGCAAGGGTTTTCGCCTGGAAGTGATCCGCAGCGCCGCCACCTCTGGCGAAGGCCTGCAACGGGTGCGCTGGTGGCTCAAGGGCGACACCCTGTACCGCGCGGAGGCCGAGGCCCGTGATCGCTACCCGTTGCCGGCGCCGCGCGACGGCGTGGCGGTGCTGGAGCGGGTCAGCGATCTGCAGGTGCGTGTGTGGAACCCGGATAAAGGCTGGCGCCAGCTCAGCGGCAACCGCCAGGACAACCCCGCCGGCCTGGAGATCCGCCTGGTGCGCCAGACACCCCAAGGCGAAGAACGCTACCGCCAGGTACTGGGGCCGCTGGATTGAGCCCGGTCCTGGAGCACTTGGCGGACACCGGCGGTGGGTCAGGTCCGTCGGGATCCACGGTCGCGTAGCGGATATCGGCGGCAGCTCAGGCCGAGCGCGGAGACGGTATCAGCTGAGCAGGACCACGCCGCCAGGCAACTCGGTGCACTTGGCGCCATAGGCGTCGCGGATCAACAGCGCCACGCCGGCCAGTTGATTGAGGTTGAAACGCGCCTGGACCTTGCGTTTGCCGAGCTCGGCATTGAGCAATACCAGCATCCCGGGACGGTAGCGGTTGATCTCGCGGACCACGGTATCCAGCGTGGCGTTGTCGAACACCAGCACCTGCTCGCGCCAGGCGAGCACTGCATGGGGGTCCACCGCCACTGGCTGGCCCACGCCACGCTCGTCGTAGGTCAGCTGGCGGCCGCTGTCCAGGCGAATGCTGCGCCCGGCCACCTCCACCTGCAGGCTGCCCTCGATACAGGTCACGCACACCTGGCGCTCGGTATTGCGCAGGTTGAAACGCGCCTGGCGCGCGCTCAGCCAACCGTCCCCGGCCTGGACCTTGAGCGCCTGCACACCCTGGCTGAAGACCTCCACCTCGCCCTCCAGCAACTCGATGCCCTGCTCTCCCGCCGCCAGTTCACGGCGACTGATACGGGTCTGGGTGTTGAGTTCCAGGCTCACACCATCGGCCAGGTCCACCCGCCGTTGCTCGCCGACCTCGGTGGAAAAATCCGCCGTGAGCCCGGCAAAACCGCCGGGCACCGTAATGCGCACCATGAACAGTGCCGCCGAGGCCGCCAGCGCGCCGCCGAGAAAGGCCCGGCGCCCGAAAGTCCGGGAGCGCGCCTGCTGTTCCAGGCGCTGGGCCGCCGGCTGCAAGCCATGCCACAGCGTCTTGGCCTGCTCGAAGGCAGCCGCGTGTTGCGGGCTCTGCGCGCACCACTGGCGCAGCGCCCGGGCGTCGGCCGCGGTGGCCCGGCCCGACGTCAGGAGGACCAGCCAGTCCCGGGCTTCGCTCAGTAGTTGCTGGTCCGCCGAGGCCCGGGGAGAAGAAATGCTAAAGATGTTCAAGCGCGCAGATACTCACGGATTGATCAGGGACTCTTTGTCTAGGACGGTTTTCCGGCCCCGGGACCGAACCGCTGAATGACTTTTCTTTCAAGACGCAGGGCGCAATGGCCCAGGGCGGCCTTGAGTTCCTTCTCCACCATCCGTGTGGAAATGCCGAAGCGCTGGGAGATTTCCAGGTGCGGCGCCTCTTCCAGGCGCGCAGCGATGAAGATCCGCCGGCGGCGTGCCGGCAGCTCGTAGAGGGCCTTGAGCAGGATCTGGATTTCCTTCTGGCCACCCACCACCCGGGAAGGATCCAGGGCCTCGTCGGCGACCTGCAGCAGCTCCTCGACCTCCTCGCCGGTGAGCAGGCGAGCGTCGGACTGGCGCCGGTCGGCGGCGATGTTCAGGGCCATGCGATACAGGTAGGCGTTGGGTTGGGCGAGGTTCGGCGGCTCTTCCATGCGGTCGACCCGCAGGTAGGTTTCATGCAGGACATCGTTGGCCAGGTCCTCGGATCCCAGGCGCCTGCGCAAGCGCACCCGGAAGTCCTCGTAGGACGTCAGGAACAGCCTGACCATCGCACTGTGCCCGGTGTTCTTCATACCCCGGAAGCTCCTTCCCATTCCTTGCAATCCATGCGTTTCCCTGTCGTGTCCGGTACCAAGAGTAAGGTCAGCGGCTGGCTCAACGAGCTGGGCGCCTGACGCTCGACGCGAATCTGTGCCAGGCGCTGCACCAGCGCCTCATCCCGTTGCCAGTCGCCGGTGCTGCCGACCAGGCGACTGTGCTGCACCCTGCCATCGGCCCCCACCCACAACTGCAACAGCGCCCTGAAGCTGCCCGGCCGTGTCAGCGGCGAAGCGCACAAGCTGCGCTCCACCGCCCGCTGCAAGGCCGTGGCATAGCTGCTGTTGAGCCGCGCCCCGCGCCCGCCGCCCGCCGCAGGTTGCGCCGCCGGCTGGTTGGCCGGCGGCACTTGCAAGGTGAAGGCGTCGCTACGGGCGTAACGAGCCATCAGGCCACTGCCAGCCAGCAAACGGCCGAGCCCCTCGCGAGCGCTGTAGCGCCCCTTGACCCCCACCGAGCGCCGGCCTCGAGCCAATTCCCGGTCCACCAGTACCGCCATCCCGGTGGCACGACTGAACAATTCCAGGGCCTGGGCCAGGTCCTGGGCCGGAATATCCAGCGCCAGCAGGGCCTGGGAATCGACCCGGGGCGGCCCTTGCGGACTGTCCTGGGCCCAGCTTTCGGGCACCTGCAGCCACAACGCGAACCCCAGCACACAGGTCGCCAAGCTCCCGTGCAATGAAGTCCATCGCCCGACCTGCGCTCTGCGTCGCTGCACTGCCTTCCAATCCCTGAAAAGCGTCATCCTGAGGCCAGTTTATGAATCTGGTGTTACGGCCACGGCAAAAAAACCATCACTTTTTCAGCACGGCCTTTGCTCTACACTCGGTCGCTATCGAAGCCCGCTTTCCCGGGCCAGCCAGGAGGCCCTCATGAACCGATTCAGTCTTTATGCCGCAAGCCTGTTGCTCAGCGTCCTGCCTTGGGTGGCCCAGGCCGAGGAAGCACGCGAGGGGTGCGTGGAGGTCAGCGTCGGCGGCTACAAGGCCCCCGACTACAACTGCCTGAGCCGGCAGATGGGCAACGACCCGCAAGCGGCCAAGGCCGCCCGGGCCAATGCCGAGGCGATGCGCAAACCGGTGGAAAAACGCCCGCCGAACCAGCTCGGCCTGTCGACCCCGGCTGCCACCGGCGTGCGCATGGGCAACACCTTCGGCAACTCGGTCACCCCGCAACAGCGTCCTTGAACGGCCAGAGGCTAGCGCCAGTAGCTCAGGCCGCCCATTGCCCGGCTACTTGCCGCAGTTCTTGCCGAGCCCGTTCCAGGGCTTCGCTGCGCGCCTCGGGGTTGGCGAACTGCAACGGCTGGGCATCGACGAACCGTGGATCCTGCACGCCGATGAAGGCAAAGGCGGCCCGCAGCGCCGGGGTCAGCGCATCCATCCAGGCCATGGGAGTGCCCTGGCGCAGGTCGGCGCCACGGCTGGTGAGGAACAGTACCTTCTGCCGGTTCACCTGGCCGACGATCCCGTCCGGGGTGTTCAGGTACGTCAGCTCGGTACGGGTGATGGCATCGATGAAGGCCTTGAAGGTCGAAGGCATCGACCAGTTGTACATGGGCATGGCGAACAGGCAGGCATCGGCCTGCAGCAGGCGCTGACACAAGACATCGGACGCGGCCAGGGTCTCGCGCATCTGCGGCGTGCGGGCCGCCGGCGCGGTATAGGTAGCGATGGCGAACGCCTCGGTGACGGCCGCCGGAGCCTCCCGGGCCAGGTCCAGGTAGTCGATTTCCAGGTCCAGCCCCTGCTCCTGCAACTGTTCGATGAAATAACGGCCCAGGGCACGGGAGTTGGAGCGCTCGCCCTTGGCGCTGGCGTCGACGTGAAGCAACTTCATGGGAATACCTGTATCGCAGAAAACAAGGAGGCCAGCGCGAACGCTGGATGACTGGCCGATCCCGCTGGCGGGCGATCCTGGCAAGTCCCTGTGCGGTATCGGCGCCGAACAGGCTAACGGTCGCCGCGACATTGCCCTATAGCCAATCCACGGGATTCAGGGCAGACCACTCTCAAGCCGGATACTTATACCCGCCTGTAACTTGGCGCCGACTAGATTGCGCGACCATGTTCCGCAGCAGTTCAGCAAGCAGACAGTCATGTTGCTCTATGGTGTCGGACCGATGGCCACCGCATATTTGTATATTCCGGAAGTAACGAGCGCATGAGCAACTTGATGAGACAGGTCAGCCAAAGACCTTGCCTGAGTATCTTTCTAGTAGCGCTTGCGCTGTTCATGGGCTTGCAATACAAGCCTGGAATTCTCAACTACACCACGCGCTTCGTCGACTTTGCCGACTATATGCTCCAGCACGGCATGACGCTGTTTCCCATTGCCGATGATTTGCAGCCCTACCCTGACTACACCATCGCCAACACTTTCCTCATCTACTTGTCCTCACTGCCTTTCGGCCGCCTGTCGATACTGTCGATGGGCCTGCCTTATTGCATCAGCGCGGCACTGATCCTGGTCTTCATCTACAAGCTGGGAGCGCTGCACGACAAGCAATGGGGCCTGTACGGGGTGCTCTTTGCACTGCTGACCTGGGGATTTCTGGATGCGGTCAACTCGCTGGCGCTGGATGTCTATCCCGCATTGGTCAGCGTGGCGTGCTTCTACCTGGCCTACTCCGGCCAGTTGAAGCGCCAGCCCTGGCGCCTGGCCCTGGTATTTGTCGGGCTGGCCCTGGGCTTCATGTTCCGCGGCCCCATCGGCCTGATCGGCCCGGCGATCGTGGTGGGCGGCTATTACCTGCTGAGCCGGCAGTGGCGCATGCTGTTGCTGTTCGGCCTGGTCGCGGGCCTGCTGCTCATCGTCGGCGTGGCCCTGCTGGCGTTTGCCGCCCATGTGCAGGGCGGCCCGGCCTTCATGCATGAAGTACTGATGATGCAGGGCCTGGAGCGGGTCGCCAGCGATCACAAGCCCCGCTACTACTTCTACTTCACTGGCGGCCTGATCACCTATGGCGTCACGGTATTCTTCGCCCTGAATGTCATCTTCAGGAAGTACAAGACATTCTTCGGCGCCCAGCGCCAGGCCGATAGCGAGTTGCTGCTCTACCTGGCGCTATGGTTCGTGGCGCTGATCCTGTTCTTCACCATCCCCAACTCGAAGAAGGCTCGCTATATCGTTTCCATCACCCCCGCCATCGCCTTGCTGGCCGCCTATATCTTCGTCGACAAGAACGATATGTTCGCCCGCGCCAGGAACTGGCTACTGGGGTTCTGCCTGAAGTTGCCCGCCATTGGCGCCGGGCTGGCCGTGGCAGTGTGGATATACAACTTCTACGGTGCCAAGCCGTTACAACCGAACTATCTCGGCGTATTCGCAAGCTTTGTCGTACTCACCGTGGTGCGTTACTTCGTCGACCGCAACTACTACGTACATCCCCATCGCCAGTTGATCGTCCTGGCATATGGTGTCGCGGCCTTTCTTGCCCTGGATGCGTTCTTCTTCAACCCCATCACGTTCCACCAGGAACTGGCCATAGAGCCGACCCCCAAGTTCCTGCCCTACTGGTTCTGGTGAGCTTGCCCCGGCTGGCTGGCGGCCGGGCAACTACACGAAAGACCACGGGACGAGTAACCTTGCGCCGATCAATCAGACCCGGGCATGGCAATGGAACTTCACGTAGTGATCAACGGCCGCAAGGACCTGGCCGAGCAGCTCTACCAGCAACTGCGCGGTGCCATCGACTCCGGGCGCCTGGCCGCCGGCGCCCAGTTGCCTCCCAGCCGGCTGCTGGCCGCGCAATTGGGCATCTCACGCAAGACGGTATCCGATACCTACGCCCTGCTGACCTATGAAAACTACCTGGTGGGCAAGATCGGCCGGGGCACTTTCGTCAGCCCGCGCCCAGTCAAGGCCGAACGCAAGCAGAGTGCCCAGGACCTGGCCTGCGTCCAGAGCCTGGAGCGCTGGCAGACAATCCCCTCGCCGCTGCGCCACCCGACCCTGGAAGGCACCCTGCGCTACGAATTCATCGGTGGCGCCACCACCCGCGCGCAATTCCCCCAGGACCACTGGCGCGGCTGCACCCAGGATGCCTTGCGGCGCATGGCCCAGGCCGGCGGCTTCTACAGCCAGCCGGAGGGCCTGCCGGTCTTGCGCAATGCCATAGCCGGGCACGTGGCGTTTTCCCGCGGGGTGGTGTGCACCGCCCAGGACATCGTGGTGTGCAATGGCGCGCAGCAGGCCCTGGACCTGATCGCCCGGGTGGTGCTCGAGCCAGGCAGCCTGGTGGCCATGGAGGACCCGGGCTATACCCCGGCTCGCCTGCTGTTCCAGGCCCAGGGTGCGCGGGTCGTGGGGGTGCCGGTGGATGCCGAGGGCATCGAGGTGGCGCGAATTCCCGATGGCGTGCGGCTGATCTATGTCACCCCGTCGCATCAGTTCCCCCTGGGCATGCCCATGAGCCAGGCGCGCCGCGAGGCGCTGCTGGAGCGCGCGCAACAGCTGGGGGCCATCGTCATCGAGGACGACTACGACAGTGAGTTCCGCTATGAGGGCCGGCCCACCGACTCCTTGCAGAGCCTGGACAGCCGTGGCGTGGTGGCCTACGTCGGGACCTTCTCCAAAAGCATGCTGCCCCAGCTGCGCCTGGGGTATGCGGTGCTGCCGCCGGCCATCCTGCCGGCGGTGATCAAGGCCAAGCAGCTGTGCGATTGCCATACCCCGACCCTGCCCCAATGGGCCCTGGCCAAGTTCATCGACGAGGGTTACCTGCAAAAGCACATCCGCCGCTGCCACGCGGTGTATGCCGGGCGCCGCGAGCGCATCCTGCTGCGCCTGCAGGGCGACCTGGCGCCCTGGCTGGAAGCGGTGCCCTGCACGGCGGGATTCCATATGGCCGCGCTGTGCAAGGTGCCGGTGAATATTCCGCTGCTGCTGGATCTGGCGAAGAAGGTCGAGGTGGGACTCTATTCGCTGCAGGAGTTCTTCCACGACAGCCCGGTCCGCGAGGGCTTGTTCATCGGCTTCGGCGCCATCGAGACCCTGGACATCGACCCGGCCCTGGACAAGGTGCGCGACATCCTGCAGCAGATCACCTGAGGGGCGGTGGATTGGTCTGCGTGTCTTCGCCGGGATTGGTTATAGGGCCCCCGGCGCCCAGGGCTTAGCCTGAAAGGACATTCCGATCCGCTGGAGAAACCGAAGATGAAAACCCTGACTGCCGCCCTCGCCACTCTCGCGCTGATCAGCTCTGTGGCGGCCACCGCCCACGAGCCGGTGTACGGCAAGGAGAAGCTGGCGATCCTGCAGGACCAGGCCCTGGCCAACCTGCCGGGCAAGAAGGCCATGATGCTCACCGTCGACTACGCCCCGGGCCAGGCTACCGTGCCCCACCGCCATGCCGGGGCGGCCATGGCCTACGTGCTCGAAGGCGCCATCACCTCCCGGGTCAACGATGGCCCGAGCATCACCTACCAGGCCGGGCAGTCCTGGTTCGAGCCTGCCGGTTCACAGCATCCGGTCTCGGCCAACGCCAGCCAGACCCAACCGGCCAAGCTGCTGGTGTTCATGCTGATGGACACCAAGGACGAAGTGCTGACGCCCCTGGAGCATTGATCCTGTATCGGCCACACCCACCCGTGGCCGCTGCTGAGCCGGCGAAACTGCGACAAGGCCCGCCGTCCGACAGGACAATCCCATCCCCCCGCTCCACGCCGCTGCGCGCCCCTGCACAGCCTGCGGCGGCGGCCGCACCCAGCATGTTGCAAGATTTGGTAACACTACCGGGCAAACACCCAGGTGAAACCGAATCGCCAGCATGCTGTCCCATCGCTATCGGTAACGGTCGAGGTCGCCCGATCCGGCCTTCGGGACCATCGGATTGCGCAGTGCGCTACCCTCTTCGAGCGACCTCGTACCCCTGTTTACCGGCGCGCGCATCCTGCCTGCGCAGGCTGCCGCACCTACTCAATCAAGGCTGAAAGAGCGAACCATGAAACAGAATATTCTCCTCGTTGCCGTGTGCGCCGCCCTGCTCCAGGCCTGCACTCCGGCTTCCACCTCCCATGAAGGATCGCCTTCCATGCCCGCCGCCGCCCAGCCGGCGCTCCCGGCCTATTACTGGAACCTGGTATCGGCCACCGATGCCTCGGGCAAGCCTATCGCAGCCATGGCCAAGGGCACCCAGGGCAAGCTGCGCCTGACCTTCGGCGACCAGAACCTGAACATCAGCGGCGGCTGCAACGGCCAGTTCGGTGGCTACAGCTACCAGAACGGCGTGCTGAAGGTGCAACAGCTGGCTTCGACCATGATGGCCTGCGACAAGAGCCTGATGGACCTGGACAGCGAGGTCGGTCGCCTGCTCAAGGGCGACCTGCGTACCACCGTCAGCGGCGACACTCCCGAGCCGACGCTGCAACTGACCACCCAGGACGGTTCGGTGCTCAAGTTCCAGGGCGAAGAAACCCCGGAGACCCGCTACGGCAGCCAGGGGCAGATCAAGTTCCTGGAAGTGGCCGCCAAGACCGTCAAGTGCAGCCACCCGCTGATCCCCAACCACCAGTGCCTGCAAGTGCGCGAGCGGCGCTATGACGACGCCGGCCTGCAACTGCCGACCCAGGGCACTTGGGAGCCAATGTACGACTCGATCCAGGGCTACGAGCACCACGCCGGCGTGCGTACCGTGCTGCGGGTCAAGCAATACGAGTGGAAGAACCCGCCAGCCGACGCCTCGTCGCAGGTCTATGTGCTGGACCTGGTGGTCGAGCAGGACGCCTCGGGCAAGACCAAGTAAGCACTGTTCCGGACAGGCCGGTAGCTCCGGCCTGTCATCGCTGAGCAGCCGATCACGATACCCCTCCCCATGGAAGCTGGCCGGCCCAGCATCGCAACAAACCCATGCTGGCAGCCAATGCCGCAAACAGGCGCCCGCCAATCGATCAATCGGTCACTGCTCCCATCTCTCCAGGCACCTGCTCCTGGGGAACCGCTATACAACCAACTCGATCGAGATCTTCAGCGTTGCTGTCGCATGCTCGCAACCAGCAACAACGCCGCCAGCACCAGCGTTATCAGCAAATATGGAGCATTGGGCGACCAGCGATAGAGCAGCGTGCCGATCAGCGGGCCAACCACCATGCCCAACCCCTGGGCTGCGGCGACTGTACCGGCTGCGGCTCCCTGCTCATGAGCCTCGACCGAGTCAGCGGTGAGCGCCTGAAACGATGGAAACAACAAACCCATTCCGAAGGCCGCCAGTACATGTGCGGCCAGCAGCTGCCATTGATTCTGAACCAGTGGAACCAACGCAAAGCCGATCGTCGAAACCAGTGACCCGAGCATGATCCAGCGTACCGGCAAAACCTTCCGCAAGTTCATTACCAGTGCTTGCGCGAGACCTATGCCGACGCCAAGCGCAGCCAGCACTAGCCCAGTCACCCGAGCGCCTTCGGCTGCCGACAACTGCAGTCGGTCGAAGGCGAAGAAGCCCGCCACCACCTGTGCGATGCTGATCGCTGCCGTTACCACAAGGGAAGTCAGTAATGACAGCAGCAGCCGCTCATCGCTCCAACTGAGCGACAGGCGCCGTCCCCCGCTCCTCTCCACGGCAACAGCAGCAGATGCTGGTAGCAACCACCACACCGTCAACAACGACAGCAAAGGTAGTGCTGCAGCCACGTACAGCGACAACGCCAAACCACCGTAGGCAATCCAGCCGCCCACTGCTGGACCAACCACCATCCCCAGTGCATTGGCCGCCCCCAACTGGGCCATGTAACTGGCGCGCTGTCCCGCAGGCACCAGGTCAGCGATGATCGCGGTCGCGGTCGGTAGAATTCCAGCGTAGAACAAGCCGATCAGCCCGCGAGTCGCCACCAGCACAGCAACCGAGACCAACACCGCCGGCGGATCACGCAACGCCTGGTCCACGAATAACGCCATCACCACATAGACCAGCGCATAGGCACTCAGCACGATCAACAGTACCCGACGGCGGCCAATACGATCGCCAAGCGCGCCCCAGCCACGCGCAGACAGCATCCACAACAAGCCCGATGCGGTCACCGATAGTCCTGCGTGCCATTCGGCCAGCCCCAAGGTGCGTACTATCGGTACGATCAAGGCAACGAAGGCCGTCATCGGCATGATTCCGGCAAGAGCGGTGAACACCAGGACCGACTGGCCGGAAATGGAAAGACCTGGGCTATTCAACGAAGCGCGACCAGGAAAAATCGGACAGCGCTTCGTCGAAAGTGTCGACGACTCAACGACAGTACTTTCATGCAACCATCCTTTCATCCAGGTTAGAGATCAGCACATCAACCGCTGTCCATCCGAGGCCATCGCCGCGTGTTCCAAGGCAGCGCTTGTCCCGGTGCCGCACGGTTTTCGTCTTCGACAATCCAGACTTGGAGTGACGTCCGAGCCAAGCTAACTCGATGCAACCTGAACATCCTTCAAAGGTACCCAGCCTGGTGCGTCCTGGATTTTTTCCCAAAGGTTCTGCGGAATTTCAAGCGCGCTGATTTTTGCAGGATCGAGCTCGGTTTCAACTTCACGAGCACTGTGTGCCAAGTCGACCCAGTCGGGGTCGATGATAATCCCTCGGCCGATGGCAACACCGGAAATACCCGTTTCCAGCGCCTGCTCGGCTTGCTCGGGCGTCTGAATCGCGCCGGCCGCCAGCACAGGAACCCTCCCAGCGACCCGCTCGACGACACGGGTGATGGTGAGTGCCCCATCGGGATCATCATAAGGACGATCATCCAGCAGACTGGCAAGCGAGACATGGATGTAATCCACCCCCTGCTCCAGAAGACGATCGACAAATGCAAATGTCTGGTCGATCCGGTAACCATCCGATTCTTCAGGAGACAGACGGACCCCAAGCACGAATGGCCGATCGGCATGCAAAGCGATCACGTGGCTCACTTGCGTCACGATCGCGAGCGGGAAACGCATCCGGTTCTCCAACGAGCCACCCCATTTGTCCTGCCTGATATTGGCGGTGGGCGAGAGGAAGTTCTGCATCAGGAGACCGTGCGCTGCATGCAGTTCGATGCCATCGAACCCGGCTTCGATAGCCCGCCGTGTTGCATCGCCGAAGGCTTCTACGATCTGCTCGATTTCATCGGCTTGCAATGCCCGCGGCGTGAGCGCCAGGCTGAACGACGAAGCTATCGTGGGAACAGCACTGGCACTGACCACATCGCCATTGGGAACGAGCTCCGGTCGAGCCTTGTTCCCGGCGTGGTAGAGCTGAAGGATCGCCGGGGCACCACCACTTTTTGCCGCCATTGCAAGCCGTCTCAGACCAGGGATGAAGCAATCATCCGTTGCTGAGAAACCGTTAGGGAACCCGATGCCACTCGCGGTGACCTGTGCACATCCTGTAATGACCAGGCCAATGTCCTTCGCCCGGCGTCGATAATAGGCTTCTTCGGCGGTGGAGACCTGTAGATCCTCAGTGGCTGACCAAGTGGTCATGGGCGACATCACGACACGGTTGCGCAACGTGATGCCATCGGCAAGTGCGAGAGGTTCAAACAACTTGGAATGTAAACGACTCATGGTGTTCTCTGTTTACCTGGAATCGATTGATTAGAAGATTCACCTGGACGAAGGCGCATCCGGCATGTTGCATGCTGACCTCCTGCAGCACTGCGCACCTAGCGTGACAGGGCTCTGGCACGGCATCGGCCGATACGAACAAGCCGACTCTGCCCTGCTGGTGGAACAAGAAATTGGTTGGTATCTGGGCAATTTCTTGTGCCTTGCCCGACCGTTCAGGGTGCGCCCCAAGTGCTCCTGCATGAGCCTGGCTCAGCGCAGGCAGGCCAGCGCGTAAGTCTTGATATTGGAGAACGCATCCATGCCGGTGCTTCCCAGTTCGCGGCCGACGCCAGAGGCATTGGTGCCACCAAACGGTATCTCGATCGGCGCCCCAAGATATTGGTTGATGCCCACCATCCCGGTGTCCAATGCCTGCGCGACCCAGTTTGCTTCCTCGAGATCCAGGCCATAAACCGTGCCACCGAGGCCATATGGATTGTGATTGGCCAGCGCGACTGCTTCCTCGGCACCGGCAACGCGATAAATGATGCCGACGGGACCAAAAGCCTCCTCGCGATGGAGCCGCATGTCGGGGGTGATTCCGGCCAGGACCGCTGGTTTGAAGTAGGCGCCCGCCCCGAACATGCGTCCACCCTCGACCAATACCTTTGCCCCCTTGGCGATGGCGTCATCGTATTGCGCCTGCAGCGTGTCAACGGCCATGGGACTGGACAGCGGGCCTAATGTGGTTTGCCGATCCAGTGGGTCACCGATCCTCTGGTTCCGGAAAATCTCGCTGTAGGCATTGATGAATGCGTCAGCCACCTTTTCGGTCACGATGACGCGCTTGGGTGAAATGCAGATTTGCCCTCCCAGCGCCAGCCGGCACATAGCTGCCGTAGCGGCGGCGGCAACCACGTCGGCAGAATCAAGCACGATGAACGGATCCGATCCGCCCAGTTCGAGCACCATCGGTTTGATATGCCGTCCGGCTTGTTCGCCGATCACCGCTCCAGCGCGGTCCGAGCCGGTCAACGTCACTCCTCGCACACGAGGGTCGGCGATGTAGTTCCAGATCTGCTCTTTGGAGGCAAGGGCAACCTGGAACACCGACTCGGGAAATCCTGCCTCGGTAAAAAGCCCTTCCAGCATGAGGGTCGATCCGGCAGTGATCTCGGCAGGCTTGAGCACGATGGTGTTGCCCAGCATCAAGTTGGGCGCGGCCGCCCGCATGGCCTGGTACAGCGGTCCATTCCAAGGCTCGATGCAAACGATGGCGCCAACAGGCTCGCGTCGTGTGTAGACCCTGGAAAAACCCGAGACCGCCACAGGTGAATCAGACAAGAGTTCCACAGCATGATCGGCGTAATACCGAAGCATGGCCGAAGGCATTCTGACCTCGAATTTCGCTTGCTCCAGCGGCTTCCCCATCTCGACGGTAATCTGCCTGGCCAATCGATCGATGTTGGCATCGATGATGTTGGCTAGATTCCGGAACAGTTCGATTCGACGTGAAAGCGGCTCGCTGCGCCACGCCAGATATGCTTCGTGCGCCTCCTCGAGCAGAAGGCGTGCCCGCGCATCGTTGAGGGTCGCATATTCCTGAAGTAGCTCGCCGGTCGCAGGATTGAACGTGCGATAGTTATTCATTGCCAGGCGAGAAGTCATATCGGGATGGAGTGTGGCCATAATGGAAGTCCTTGAGTGCGAAGTTCAGTGGTGTGGACTCCAGCGACGCTTC
This sequence comes from Pseudomonas sp. B6(2017), assembly GCF_002112765.1. Classification (NCBI taxonomy): domain Bacteria; kingdom Pseudomonadati; phylum Pseudomonadota; class Gammaproteobacteria; order Pseudomonadales; family Pseudomonadaceae; genus Pseudomonas; species Pseudomonas sp. B6(2017). Next base: position 163,763 of record NZ_NEIQ01000015.1, read on the forward strand.
AGAAGAATCCAATTTTCCGAAGGCAGTATTTCCGGACTGAGACCGCCAAGGGCTGTGAAGAACTGCCTAGAACTTTATGGGCGCGAGCTGGCCTTGGGAACGAACAAACGTCCGAGTTTTTCACCCGATCCTGCAATCTGCTCTCGGCCACCGGTTACCGCAAACCACCACGGGAAGGATTGGGCGTAGCCCAGCGAACTACCAGGCCAGAAGCCATCGTGAAATGAAAAAAGCCCCGTATCTTGCGATACGGGGCTTTTGCGTTGCAGCGGGGTCGGTGGCTTACAGGCCCGACTGGCCGCTCATGGCCAGGTCCAGCAGTTCCCGGTTGGCCACTGCGTACATGGCGTAGTCGGTGCCGCTGGCGGCACGGATTTCCACCATCATCGCGCGCCAGCGCTCGACCATGCTCAGGTTCTGCTCAAGCCACAGGGCCACGCGGGCTTCCATGTCTTGCGGCGCATCGGCCATTTGCAGGACCGAGATGGTGATCGCCCGCTGCTGCCAGTCCACATCGTCGCGGAAGGCTTCGCGTGCCTGGGCCTGCCAGTTGTTGGCCACCGGCAGATCGCTGATCTGCTGCAGGTACCACGGCAGGTCCAGGGCACTGCCCACGGCGAAGTAGGCCTTGGCCACATCGGCGGCGTCGTGCCCGGTGACGTCGGCAGCCTCGATGATCGGCAGCAGGGTGTACAGGTGGGTCGTACCGGCCACCATGCGTGCCAGCAACTCCGGTACGCCAGCCTCGACATAGGCGGTGTAGCGCGACTGCCAGCCTTCACGGGTCGGACCTTCGAGCAGCTCGTCGAGCTTCAGGCCCAGGGCTGCCAGGTGCGGACCGAAATGCGCCACGTCACGGGCGGCATCCTGCTCGTTGCGACGGCTACGCAGGAACCAGCGGGTGGCCCGACGACCCAGGCGCATCAGCTCGTCCATCAGCTCCAGCTGCACCTGTGCCGAGACCTGGTGATCCAGGGCCTCGATCTGGCGGAACCAGTGCGGCAGGTGGAAGATGTCGCGCACGATCACATAGGCGCCGGCCACGTTGGCCGGGCTCATGCCGGTGGACTCCTTCAAGCGCTGCACGAAGGTGATGCCCATGTGGTTGACCAGGTCGTTGGCGATCTGGGTGCTGACGATCTCGCGCTTCAGGCGGTGACGGCGCATGGCTTCGGCGAACTTGCTGACCAGGGTCGGCGGGAACGCGGTTTCCATGTCACGGGTCAGGTAGTCGTCATCCGGCACCAGGGAGCCCAGCAGCTGCTCCTTGAGATCGATCTTGCTGTAGGAGATCAGCACCGACAGCTCCGGACGGGTCAGGCCCTTGCCAGCGGCGACGCGCTCATTGAGCTGCTCTTCGCTGGGCAGGAACTCGATGGCCCGGTCCAGCTTGCCACGGCCTTCCAGGTCGCCCATCAGGCGCTTGTACTCGGCGATCCGCTCGTAGGCGCGACGCGCAGCCAGGGACAGGGCCTGGGTCTGCTTGTAGTTGTTGCCCAGGACCAGGCCCGCCACTTCGTCGGTCATGCTCGCCAGCAGCTGGTTGCGCTGCTTGTCGGTCATGTCGCCGGCCTGCACCACTTCGTTGAGCAGGATCTTGATGTTCACTTCGTGGTCGGAGCAGTCCACGCCACCGGCGTTGTCGATGAAGTCGGTGTTGGAGCCGCCGCCGTTGAGGCCGAACTCGACGCGACCCAGCTGGGTCATGCCCAGGTTGCCGCCCTCGCCCACCACCTTGCAGCGCAGTTCGTTGCCGTTGACCCGCAGGGCGTCGTTGGCCTTGTCGCCGACATCGGCGTGGCTTTCGCTGCTGGCCTTGACGTAGGTGCCGATGCCGCCGTTCCACAACAGGTCCACCGGCGCCTTGAGCAAGGCGTTGAGCAGCTCGGTCGGGGTCAGCTTGTCGGCCTGGATGTCGAAGCGTTCCTTCATCTGCGGCGAAATGGCGATGCTCTTCGCGCTACGGGAGAAGATGCCGCCACCCTCGGACATGATGCTGGCGTCGTAATCGCTCCAGGCCGAGCGCGGCAGGTCGAACAGGCGCTTGCGCTCGACGAAGCTGGTGGCCGGATCCGGATTCGGGTCGACGAAGATGTGCAGGTGGTTGAACGCCGCCACCAGTTGCAGCTTGTCGGACATCAGCAGGCCGTTGCCGAACACGTCGCCGGCCATGTCGCCCACGCCCACCACGCTGATCGGGTCTTCCTGGACGTTGATGCCACGCTCGCGGAAGTGGCGCTGCACGCCGACCCAGGCGCCACGGGCGGTGATGCCCATCTTCTTGTGGTCGTAGCCGGCCGAACCACCGGAGGCGAAGGCGTCGCCGAGCCAGAAGCCGTAGTCGATGGCGATGCTGTTGGCGATGTCGGAGAAGGTCGCGGTGCCCTTGTCGGCCGCCACCACCAGGTACGGATCATCGTCGTCGTGGCGAACCACGTTGGCCGGCGGCACCACGCCACCGTCCTTGAGGTTGTCGGTGATGTCCAGCAGGCCGGAGATGAAGATGCGGTAGCACGCTACGCCTTCGGCGGCGATCTCGTCACGGCTGCCGCCCAGCGGCAGGCGGCGCGGCAGGAAGCCACCCTTGGCGCCCACCGGCACGATCACCGAGTTCTTCACTTGCTGGGCTTTTACCAGGCCCAGGACTTCGGTACGGAAGTCTTCCTCGCGATCCGACCAGCGCAGGCCGCCGCGAGCGACGTTGCCGAAGCGCAAGTGCACGCCCTCGACCCGCGGCGAGTAGACGAAGATCTCGAACTTCGGCACTGGCTTGGGCAGCTCGGGGATCAGCTTCGGATTGAACTTGAAGCTGAAGTACGACTTGTTCTGGCCGTTGGCATCGGGCTGGTAGAAGTTGGTGCGCAGGGTGGCCTTGATCAGGTCCAGGTAGCGCCGCAGGATGCGGTCCTCGTTGAGCACCTGGACATCGTCCAGGGCGGTGAGGATCGCCTGCTCCAGGCGCTGCTGCTTGTCGTCCAGGTCTTCCTGGGTCAGCTTGCGGGCCAGGTAGAAGCGGGTCTTGAACAACCGGGTCAGCTCGCGGGCGATATCGGTGTGGTTGTTCAGGGTGCTGGCGATGTAGCCCAGGTCGAAACCGAGGCGGATCTGCTTCAGGTAGCGGGCGTAGGCACGCAGCAGCGCCACGTCGCGCCATGGCAGGCCGGCGGTCAGCACCAGGCGGTTGAAGGCGTCGTTCTCGGCGTCGCCGCTGACGATGTGGACGAAAGCGTCCTGCAGCGTGTCGTTGAGCTGCTGGATGTCCAGGTCCAGGCCTTCGGCGGCGGTGAAGGCGAAGTCGTGGATCCAGAACTCGCGGCCATTGTTGTGGCGCAGGCGATACGGGAACTCACCCAGGACCCGCAGGCCGAGGTTTTCCAGGATCGGCAGCACGTCGGACAGCGCCAGCGGGGTATCGGCGTGGTACAGCTTGCAGTGCAGCTCGCGCTGGCCGGTCACCTGGCCCAGTGGCTGGTAGAAGCTCATCACCAGCGGGTTGCTTTCGCTCAGGCTCAGCAGGTGCTGCATGTCCACCACCGCCGAGTGGGCGGCGAAACGCTCGCGGTAGCCGGCCGGGAAACCTTTCGGGAAGTCAGCCAGGACGTTGGTGCCGTGGGCTTCGCCGAAGCTCTCGACCACCAGGCTGGCGTAGTCGTCCTGCCAGCTGCGGCAGGCCTGCACCACTTCGCGCTCCAGCAGCAGCGGATCGATGTCGATGCGCTGCTTCGGGTCGACCCGCAGGATCAGTTGCACGCGGGCAAGGACCGACTCGGAGAAGAAGGTCCAGAACTCGCAGTCGGTGGCCTGCAGGCGTTCCATCAGGACCTGCTGGATCTTCTGCCGCACTTCGGTGGAATAGATGTCGCGCGGCACGTAGGCCAGGCAGTAGCAGAAACGGCCGTACGGGTCCTTGCGCAGGAATACCCGGATCTTGTTGCGTTCCTGGATCTGCACGATGGACATCACGGTGCTGAACAGCTCGTCCACCGGCGTCTGGAACAGATCGTCACGGGGCAGCACTTCCAGGACCTGGGCCAGTTCCTTGCCCAGGTGGGCCTTGGGCTGGAAGCCGGAGCGTTGCTCGATGACCTCGACCTTGCGGCGGATGTACGGGATCACCCGCACGCTCTCGCCATACACCGAGGAGGTGTAGAGGCCCATGAAGCGGCATTCCTTGATCACCTTGCCGTCGGCATCGATCTGGCGGATCGACACGAAATCCGGGTAGGCCGGGCGATGCACGCGGCTGGGCAGCGACGCCTTGGCGAACGACAGCGGCGTCGGTTCGCGCAGGTAGTTCACGGCATAGTCTTCGATATGCAGGTCGTCGCCGGTGAGGCCGGCGCGCAGCAGCTTGGCCAGGCCCAGGAAGGAGTTCGGGTCATACTCGATATGCCCGCCGTCCTGGTCGGCACCGACCACGAATTCCTCGTAGCCCAGGAAGGTGAAGTGGTTGTCCACCAGCCACTCGAGGAAGCTCTTGATCTCGGACTTCTCGTCGGCAGCGATGGCGAACTGGCTGTTGTCGATGCTCTGGATCAGCTCCTGGACCTTGGCCTTCATCGGCTCGAAGTCGGCTACGGCGACACGCACCTCGCCCAGCACCTGCTCCAGCTCCTTGCCCAGCACGCTCAGTTCGGCGGCGTTGGCGCAGCGGTCGATCTCCAGGTACATCAGCGACTCTTTCTGCACGCCTTCGCCCTGGGTGCCCTTGGGCAGGATTTCCAGCAGCTCGCCCTTGCTGCCGCGACGCACGCTGAGTACCGCGGTCTGCAGGGTGTGGATGCTGTAGCCGCGACGGTTGAGCTCGGTACGGACCGAGTCCACCAGGAATGGCAGGTCATGGTGCAGGACTTCCACCGCGGTGTGGGTCGACTGCCAGCCATGACGTTCGTAATCGGGGTTGTAGACGCGCACTTGCGGTTGCGCGTGATCGAAGCGCTCAAGCAGGCGCCAGGCAGAGAGGGTGCAGCCCGCCAGGTCGGACATGCGACGCTGGGTGAGTTCGTCCAGGGAAATGATGCCGAAGAATTGTTCAGCGAACAGCGCCACTTGTGGCAGTGCCTGTTCACTGATGTGCTGCGCCAGTGCCGCTTGCAGTTGGTGCTGGAAGTCGGCCTTGCTGGCTGCGGTGAAGAACGCCATCTGTGGTACTCCGCTTGGGCTTGTTATTGATGGTAGCGTCGTGTTCGGCCCCGCTGGGGGGGCGCCGGCGCATCCTGTTCCTGAATCTCGGGCAGAGGTTGCAGGATGCCTGGTGAATGAAGCTGGACGAGACGCGCAGGTCACATTCACTCCTTCCCGGGATGGGCATCGGCCAGGGCGAACGGGGCAATGCCCTGGCAGGTGATCATCACAAAACAGACGCAACCTATTGCACTTGAGAACAAATTGTCCGCTGCGCAGCTTAACGAGTGCGATGCGACAGCTGCTTGCGATGCTGCGACATATTCGGTCAAAGGCACGCAACCGGGCAGTCACGCCCAGAACAACACTAGCAGCAGCTGGCGGAAAACCCGGGGTTTTCCATGCACGGACCGGACTTGCGTGCGCAAAATGACTCATCCGCACCAGGCGTTCACAACTGCCGTACTGACAGACAACCCAGCAGAAATTCCCCCGGGCTGGCAGAATCCTCTCTTTTGCCCTGCCCCAGGAATGTGCCCATGCAGATGACCACCGCCCACCTGATCGCCAACCCTTGCGATGACGAAGAAGACAACATGGCCATGCTCTGCTGCCACAGCACCCAGGGCGAGATGTTCCTGATGAGCCGTTACCCGGACGAGGACGAGCTGGAGATCACCCTCGACGGCGAGCCTTCGACCCTGGACGGGGTCAAGGTGACCCTCAGCCCCACCACCCTGCTGATCGAGATCGCCGCGACCGACGCCGATGCCCTCAACGGCTCGGACCACCTGCACATCCACCACGCCACCAGCGCCGCCGACCTGGCCGAAGTGGAACTGACCCTCAAGAACATCCTCAAGGGTACGGGCACCTACATCAGCCAGCTCTGATACCCACCCCGGACAGCGGCCGGGCGCAGCCTCGCAAGCTCGACAGCGGCTACAGGGCCACGCCCAGCCTCGGGTAGCCCGGGGCTTCATGTAGCCGCTGCGCATGCCCGCCTGGCGGGCACCAGGCTCACGTCGTGCCAGCCGCCTTGGGAAAAAGCCGGGATTTTTTCGAAATCACTCTTTCCCCGTTAGTCGGCGGGGCCCGCTATGGATTAAAGTATCGCCCCCAGCCCTGGCGTTCTCGCACCGCCCGGGGCGCACCCTCTCCAGGAACAGTCACCGATGGAACATCGTGAAGCGCTATTGGCGCTGCGAACCTTTCTTTCAACGCAGATCCTTGGCCAGGACAAACTCATCGAGCGCTTGCTCATCGCCCTGCTCGCCGACGGCCACATGCTGGTCGAGGGCGCTCCGGGGCTGGCCAAGACCAAGGCCATCAAGGAGTTGGCCGACGGCGTCGAAGCACAGTTCCATCGGATCCAGTTCACCCCCGACCTGCTGCCAGCCGACATCACGGGCACCGAGATCTATCGCCCGGAAACCGGCAGCTTCGTGTTCCAGCAAGGCCCGATCTTCCACAACCTGGTGCTGGCGGACGAAATCAACCGGGCCCCGGCCAAGGTCCAGTCGGCGCTGCTGGAGGCCATGGCCGAGCGCCAGGTCAGCGTTGGACGCAGCACCTATGAACTGTCGCCGCTGTTCCTGGTGATGGCGACCCAGAACCCCATCGAGCAGGAAGGCACCTACCCACTGCCCGAAGCCCAGCTCGACCGCTTCCTGATGCACGTCAAGATCGGCTTCCCGGATGCAGCAGTAGAGCGCCGGATCCTCCAGCAGGCCCGGGGCGAGGCCTTGAACGGCGAGACCCTGCCCGAGCGCCGGGTCAGCCAGCAGGCGATCTTCGCCGCCCGCAAGGAAATCCTCGGCCTGTACATGGCCGACGCGGTGGAGGAATACCTGGTGCAGCTGGTGATGGCCACCCGCACCCCGGGCAAGTTCGACCCGGAGCTGGCCGAGTGGATCGCCTACGGCGCCAGCCCCCGCGGCTCCATCGCCCTGGACCGCTGCGCGCGGGCCCACGCCTGGCTCGCCGGACGCGACTTCGTCAGCCCCGAGGACATCCAGGCGGTGCTGTTCGACGTGCTGCGCCATCGCATCATCCTGTCCTTCGAAGCAGAAGCGGCAGGCATCGACCAGGACCGTGTGGTACAGCGCATCCTCGACGTCGTTGCCGTCGCCTGACCTCCATGACCCACGCCAGCGCCGAACCCGGCATCCGCATCACCCTCGGTGAATTGATCGAGATGCGCCACCGCGTGCGCGAGGTGCAGCTGTTCTCCACGCCCAGCCAGCGCAGCCCGCTGGTGGGGCTGCACCATTCCAAGCTGCGCGGGCGCGGGGTGGACTTCGACCAGGTACGGGTCTACCAGGCCGGCGACGACGTGCGCACCATCGACTGGCGCGTCACCGCGCGGACCCAGGAACCCCACACCAAGTTGTTCCACGAAGAGCGCGAGCGGCCGATCTTCATCATGGTCGAGCAGAGCCGCCAGCTGTTCTTCGGCTCCGGGCTGATGTTCAAGTCGGTGCTCGCCGCCCAGGCCGCGAGCCTGATCGGCTGGGCCGCCCTGGGCCACAACGACCGGGTCGGTGGCCTGGTCTTTGGCGACGACGAGCACTACGAGATCAAGCCCCGGCGCAGCAAGCAGAGCCTGCTGCAACTGCTCAACCGCCTGGTGCGGGTCAACCAGTCGCTGCACGCCGACGCCCAGCCCCAGCGCGACGCCCTGGGCACCGCGCTGCTGCGCGGCCGCGAAGTGCTGCGCCCCGGCAGCCTGGTGATCGTGATCTGCGACGAGCGAGCCCTGAGCGATGCCGCCGAGCAACAACTGAGCCTGCTGTCGCGTCATTGCGACCTGCTGCTGATGCCGCTGTCCGACCCCCTGGACCATGCCCTGCCCGCCGCCGGCCTGATGCGTTTCGCCGAGCGCGGCGCACAGCTGGAACTCGATACCCTGAGCTATGAACTGCGCCAGGCCTACCGCGCCCAGAGCGAGGCACGCATCGCCCGCTGGGAGCGCCTGGCGCAGAAGCTGCGGGTCCTGCTGATGCCCCTGAGCACCCAGAGCGAGATGGTCGAGCAGCTGCGCGAGTACCTCAACCCGCAGCGTCCGGGAGCCGGCCGATGAGCAGCCTGGAACAACTGCAACCCCTGCTGCCGCCACCACCGGTGGGCCTGTGGCCGCCGGCGCCGGGCTGGTGGCTGCTGGCCGTGCTGCTGCCGGCCCTGGCCTTCGCCCTCTGGCACTGGCGCCACCTGTGGCCACGCAAGAAGGCCCCGAGCCGCGCCGAACAGCCCCTGGACCCGGTGCGCCTGGCCGCCCTGGCGGAACTGGCACTGCTGCCCAAACCCTACGACGGTGCCCCGGCCGGGGCCTGGCTGCAAGCGCTCAACGGGCTGCTCAAGCGCCTGTGCCGCAACCACTACCCCAACAGCCAGAGCCATACCCTCAATGGCCGCAAATGGCTGGCGTTCCTCGACAACCGCTGCCCGGCCGCCGGCCTGACCCGCTGGATGGTGCTGGTGGAAGGCGCCTACAAGCCCGAGTGCAAGCTCGACGACAAAGCCATCGCCGGCCTGACCCAGGCGGTGGACACCTGGATTCGCAAGCATGTTTGAGTTCGCCTGGCCGTGGATCTTCGCCCTGTTGCCGCTGCCCTGGCTGCTGCGCCTGGTGCTGCCGGTGGCCGACAGCGGCGAGCCGGCGCTCAAGGTCAGCTTCCTCGGCGACCTGGAGGGCCTGGCCCGGCGCCGCGCCAGGGCCAACCTGCCGGCCTGGCGCCAGCAGGCGCGCTTCATCCTGCTCTGGATGCTGCTCCTGCTGGCGGCGGCCCGTCCGCAATGGCTGGGCGAACCACTGCCGGTGGCGGCCAGCGGTCGCGACCTGCTGTTGGCGGTGGACGTCTCCGGCTCCATGGACTTCCCCGACATGCAGTGGCAGGACGAGGACGTCAGCCGGCTGGGCCTGGTCAAGCACCTGCTGGGCGATTTTCTCGAACACCGCGAGGGCGACCGGGTGGGCCTGATCCTGTTCGGCAGCAAGGCCTACCTGCAGGCGCCCCTGACCTTCGACCGGCACACCGTGCGGGTCTGGCTGGATGAGGCGAAGATCGGCATCGCCGGCAAGAACACCGCCATCGGCGACGCCATTGGCCTGGCCCTGAAGCGCCTGCGCCAGCGCCCGGCCCAGAGCCGGGTGCTGATCCTGGTCACCGATGGCGCCAACAATGGCGGCCAGATCGCCCCCATCACCGCGGCGCGCCTGGCGGCCGAGGAAGGCGTGAAGATCTACCCGATCGGCATCGGCGCCGACCCGGACCAGAGCGCCACCCTGGGCATCCTCGGCATCAATCCGAGCCTGGACCTGGACGAGCCGGCGCTCAAGGAGCTGGCCGAGGTCACCGGCGGGCGCTATTTCCGCGCCCGCGACGGCCAGGAACTGGCGGCCATCAAGGACACCCTCGACCAGCTGGAGCCGGTGGCCCAGCAACCGACCCAGGCCCGTCCGGCCCAGGCCCTGTATCACTGGCCCCTGGCCGCGGCCCTGCTGCTCAGCGTGTTGCTGGTGTTGCGCGAACGCTGGCCGCACAACCCCCTGCAACGCTTCCTCACCAAGGAGCATTTCCTGCAACCCTTGCCTCACTGGCGGCAACGCCTCAAGCGCCTGCGTCTGCGGAGGCGTCGATGATCGGACTCTGGCCCCATTGGTTCCGGCCCTGGTGGTTGCTGGTGTTGCCACTGCTGGCCCTGCTGCTGTGGAAGCTCTGGCACCGGCAGAAACGCGCCGGCCGCTGGCAGATGATCCTGCCACCGGCCTTCCATGCCGCCCTGCTCAGCGGCGGCAACGGCCGCGAGAGCAAGCTGCCATGGGTCGCCCTGGGCCTGGCCTGGCTGCTGGCGGTACTGGCGCTGCTGGGGCCCAGCTGGCAGCGGGTCGAGCAGACCAGCCAGAAACCCGCCGACCCGCTGGTGGTGCTGCTGGAACTGACGCCACAGATGCTCGCCGGCGATGTGCCGTCCAACCGCCTGGACCAGGCCCGGCACAAGCTGCTGGACCTGTTGGCCCTGCGCAGCGACGCCCAGACCGCCATCGTGGTCTATGCCGGCAGCGCCCACACCCTGGTGCCGTTGTCCGATGACCTGGCCACCAGCCGCAACCTGCTCGATGCCCTCAAGCCATCGATCATGCCCGAGGCCGGCCAGCGCGCCGACCTGGCCCTGCGCAAGGCCCTCAAGCTGCTGGACCAGGGCGCCCTCGGCCAGGGGCGGGTGCTGCTGCTGGCCTCGTCCCTCAGCGAACAGGAGCGCCAGGGCATTCGCCAGGCCCTGGACGGCGATGCCCCGCAACTGTTGATGCTCGGCATCGGCAGCCGCGATGGCGCCCCGGTGCCGCTGGAAGACGGCAGCTACCTCAAGGACGAACAGGGCGCGATCCTGGTCTCGCGCCTGGACAGCCCCGGGCTCAAGCAATTCATCGGCGAAGTCGGCGGGCGCTACCGCCAGGCCCGCCTGGACGACAACGACCTGCGCGGCCTGGGCTTGCTGGGCGGTCCCCGGGGCATGCGCGACGACGGCCAGACCCTGCGCCTGGACACCTGGGCCGACCAGGGCTACTGGCTGCTGTTGCCACTGTTGCTGCTGGCCGCCTGCGCCGGGCGCCGGGGCTGGTTGTTCTGCCTGCCGCTGTTGTGCCTGGGCCTGCCCCAACCCAGCTACGCCCTGGACTTCAACGACCTGTGGCTGCGTCCGGACCAGCAAGGCGAGCGCCTGCTGCAGCAACAGCGCCCGGCCGAGGCCGCGCGACATTTCCAGGACCGCCAATGGCAGGGCGTGGCCTTGTACGAGGCCGGCAACTACAATGCCGCCGCCGAGCGCTTCGCCGAAGGCAACGACGCCCGCGCCCATTACAATCGTGGCAACGCCCTGGCCCATGGCGGCGAGCTGGAAGCGGCCATCGACGCCTATGAGCAAGCCCTGGAACTGCAACCCGAGCTGCTACCGGCGCAGCAGAACCTGGCCCTGGTCCAGCAGCTGCTGCAACAGCGGCGGGCAGCGGAGCCCTTGCCAGAGGTGAAACCGCAGAGCCCGGATGCCGAGGACAATGCCCGGCCCGAATCCGGCAGCACCGCCAGCACGCCAGTACCGGGCAGCGAGACGCCACCGGCGTCCGCCAGCAACCCACCAGGTCCTGGAGACGCGACCCAGGCCGACCCGCAAGCGCCCGGCCATAGCGAAGTGCCCGGCAGCGAGCTGGACGATGCCCACACCACCACTCCATTGCGCCCGGTGGACGACAGCCTGGACGCTGAGCACCAACAGGCACTGGAGCAATGGTTGCGCAAGATCCCGGACGACCCGGGAGAACTGCTCAGGCGTAAATTCTGGTACGAACAGCAAACCCATCAGGATCAGGGAAAAACTCGATGACCCGCTGCACCGCCCTTCTGCTTGCCCTCGCCTGCTGGACCGCGCAGTCCCAGGCTGCCGGGCTGCTCGCCAGCCTGGACCGTAGCCAGGTGAACGCCGGGGAGACCGTCGAGCTGACCCTGGAGTCCACCGACGTCACCCAGTTCGGCAAGCCGGACCTCGCGCCCCTGCAAGCGCAGTTCGAAGTCCGCGGCACGCGCCAGGTCAACCAGCTCAACAGCCTGGGCGACAGTCACGCCAGCACCCGCTGGATCGTCACCCTGCTGCCGCGCCACACAGGCACCCTGGCCATCGAGCCTGTGCAACTGGGCGAGCTGCGCAGCCAGGCCCTGAGTCTGCAGGTCAACGCCAGCCCCGAGCAGGACCAGCAGGCGCACCTGGAGCCGGTGTTCATCGATGCCGAGCTGGACCAGCCCAAGGTCTATGTCCAGGCCCAGGCCCTGCTGACCCTGCACGTCTATCACTCGGTGCCGCTGTTCGACGACAGCAGCCTCAGCCCATTGCAACTGAGCGATGCCCGGGTCGAGCAACTGGGAGAAGCGCGCACCTACGAGAAGCTGATCAACGGCGTGCGCCACGGCGTGATCGAGATGCGCTATGCGATCTATCCTCAGCACAGCGGCGTCTTGCAGATCCCGGCGCTGACCTTCAGCGCCACCCTGGCCAACCCCGGCACCAGCCAGGACGCCACGCCCCAGGCTGCCCGGCCCGGCAAGCTGATCCACGTCAGCTCGGCCGAGATGGAACTGCCGGTGATGGCCAAGCCTGCGGCCTATCCCGCCGACGTCCCCTGGCTGCCGGCGCGCAGCCTGAGCCTGGGCGAAAGCTGGAGCCCCGAGCCCGAACATCCCCAGGTCGGCGACTCCCTGACCCGCAGCCTGACCCTGCGCGCCGAAGGCCTGTCCAGCGCTCAACTGCCGCCCCTGCCCATGGCCGAGATCAACGGCCTGCGCAGCTACCCGGACCAGCCGCAGCTGAGCAACCAGCAGGTCGAGCAAGGCGTGCTGGGTATCCGCGAAGAGCGCCAGGCCCTGGTGCCGACCCGCACCGGCAACGTCGAGCTGCCAGCCCTGGAAGTCACCTGGTGGAACACCCAGGCCGATCGCCTGGAAACCAGCAGCCTGCCGGCTCGTACCCTGCAGGTGGCGGACAACCCGAGCCTGGTGGTGGACGCCCCGGCCAGTACCGCCCAGGTCGGCCCGGTCAGCGACAGCCTGTGGTTGTGGCAACTGAGCACCCTGCTGCTGGCCTGCACCACCCTCTTGGGCTTCGGCTTGTGGTGGCGTGCCCGTTCGCAGCCGGCGGTGGCCCGGGTGGTCCAGAGCGGCCCCAGCCCGCGCTCGCTGCTGGACGACCTCAAGCGCGCCTGCCAGGCCAACGATCCCCAGGCCACCCGCCAGGCCCTGGACGCCTGGGCCCGCCAGCAGCCCGAGACCCTGGCCGAGATGGCGGCACGCTTCGTCCCGCTGTCCGATGCCCTGGACGGCCTCAACGGCGCCCTCTACAGCGAGAGCGGCCAGTACTGGCAAGGCGAGGAACTGTGGCGGGCGATCCGTGCCATTCCCACCGCCGAGCGGGTCCAGGCGCCCCAGGCCGATACCATCAGCCTGCCGCCGCTCTATCCCAAATAAATGCAGCTGCATGGCCCAAGCGACAAGAACCGCTTGAGCCTGCAGCTTGCCACTTGCAGCTGGTAGCTGCTTTTCCTGGAGTTTGCCTTGCGTCTGTTTCACACCTCCGACTGGCACCTGGGCCAGAACCTCCATGGCCAGGAGCGCGACTTCGAACACGCCTGCTTCCTCGAGTGGCTGTTGCGCCAGCTCAAGCACGAGCAGCCGGACGCGCTGCTGATCGCCGGCGATATCTTCGACACCGTCAACCCACCGGTCAAAGCCCAGGAACGGCTCTACGACTTCATCGTCAGCGCCCACGAGCAGCAACCTGGCCTGAGCATCGTGATGATCGCCGGCAACCACGACTCCGGCTCGCGCATCGAACTGCCAGCGCCATTGATGCGGCGCCTGCGCGCCCATGCCCTGGGCCGGGTGCTGTGGCTCGATGACGGCCAGCTGGATGCCGGGCGCCTGCTGCTACCGCTGACCGATACCAGCGGCAAGATCGCGGCCTGGTGCCTGGCCCTGCCCTTCCTGCGGCCGGCGGAAGTCACCGGTCGCCATTTGGGCGAGGACTACCTCAAGGGCATCGCCCAGGTCCATGAGTGGTTGATCGCCGCGGCCGAGGAACGCCGCCAACCGGGCCAGGCGCTGATTGCCGTGAGCCACGCGCATATGGCCGGCGGCGCGGTTTCCGAGGACTCCGAACGCAGCCTGGTGATCGGCAACGCCGAGGCCCTGCCCGCCAGCCTGTTCGGCCCGCAGATCAGCTACGTGGCCCTGGGGCACCTGCACAAGCCACAGAAGGTCAACGGCGAGGAACGCATCCGCTACAGCGGCTCGCCGATCCCGCTGTCGTTCTCCGAGATCGACTACAAGCACCAGATCCTCGACATTCGCCTGGACGGTGAGCAGTTGCTCAGCGTCGAGCCGCGGCTGATCCCGCGGGCCGTCAACCTGCAACGCCTGGGCCCGGCACCGCTGGGCGAGATCCTGGCCCAGCTCGGCGCCCTGCCGGACATCGACCTGCTGGCCGAGGAGCAGCGCCAGCCCTGGCTGGAAGTGCGGGTACGCCTGGACGAACCGCAGCCGGACCTGCGCCAGCAGGTGGAAAACGCCTTGCAAGGCAAGGCCGTGCGCCTGGTGAGGATCGCGGCCGAATACGCCGGCCAGGGTGCGCACGACACTCAAGACAGTGGCGGCCAGCTGATCGAACTGGATCAACTGAGCCCCGAAGAACTGTTCCGCCGGGCCTGGCGCGATGCCTACGCCAATGAAGCGGATGAACAGACCCTCAAGGATTTCGCCCTGCTGTTGCAGGACGTCCAGCACGAAGGTGAGCAGCCATGAAGATCCTGGCCATCCGCCTGAAGAACCTGGCCTCCCTGGCCGGCCCGTTCGAGATCGACTTCACCGCCGAACCCCTGGCCAGCGCCGGCCTGTTCGCCATCACCGGACCCACCGGCGCCGGCAAGAGCACCCTGCTCGACGCCTTGTGCCTGGCGCTGTTCGGCGCCGTGCCTCGGCTGAACAACATCGCCAAGGAAAACAAGGTTCCTGAAATCGACAGCGATATCTCCACCGGCGACCCACGCACCCTGCTGCGCCGTGGCACCGGCAGCGGGTTCGCCGAAGTGGATTTTTTCGGCATTGACGGGCACCGCTACCGCGCTCGCTGGGAAACCAACCGGGCCCGGGACAAGGCCACGGGCAAGCTGCAAGCCAGCCGACAGAGCCTCACCGATCTGGACAACAATCAATTGCTGACCAGTAGCAAGCGCGATTACGAACAACTGATCGAATCCAAGCTGGGGCTCAACTTCGCCCAATTCACCCGGGCTGTGATGCTGGCCCAGAGCGAGTTCAGCGCCTTCCTCAAGGCCGACGACAAAGAGCGCAGCGAACTGCTGGAAAAGCTCACCAATACGGCGATCTACAGCCAGTTGGGCAAGCGCGCCTTCAGCAAGGCCAAGGAAGCCGACGAAGCGCACAAGGCCCTCACCACCCAGGCCAGCGGCGTTGCCCCGCTGCCAGACGAAGAACGTGCCGAACTGGACCAGCAGTTGGGCGCCGCCCGTGACCAGCTCAAGGGCCGGCAACTGCAACTCAAGCAGCTGGAGGCCCAGCACGGCTGGCTCAAGGAATTGCGCCAGTGGCAGGAGGCCCGGCACAGCGCCGCCGAACAGTTGCAGGAAGCCGAGGCAGAGGCAAAGGTCCTGGCCCCCGAGCGCCTGCGCCTGGAGCGCCTGGAACAACTGGCGCCCCAACGCCATCAGTTCCTGCGCCAGGTCGAACTGAGCGCAACCCTCGAGCCCCTGCGGCAACGGATCGAGCAACAGCAGGCGCAACAAGCGCAGTTGCAACAGCAGCAGGCAACGCACCAGCAACAGGTCCAGGACAGTACCGCCAGCCTGGCCCAGGCCCAGGAACAGTCCAACGACAAGGCCCCATTGCTGCGCGAAGCCTTTGCCGAACAAGGCAACCTGCAACGCCTGGAGCAGGAGCTGGCCCAGGCCACCCAGGCCCGGGAGCGCGCCGAGCAGGCCAACACCCAGGGCCAGCAGGACATCCAGCACTTGCAGGAACAGCAACGCCTGGTGGCCGAGCGCCTGGAGCGGATCGCCGGGCAACTGCAGCACAGCGCCACCCTCGCGCCTCTGAGCGAAGCCTGGGATGCCTATCGCGGGCGCTTGCAACAGCTGGTGCAGATCGGTAATCGCCTGAACCAGGGCCAGGCGGAACTGCCGGGCCTGGAGCAGCGCGCCGAAACCGCCGCCCGCCAATTGGGCGAGCAGCGGTCGCAGTTGGAGCTGCTGTACCGCGAAGCCGGCGCCGAACCCCAGGCCGTGGCCGAGCAGATCCAATTGCTGGGCACCCTGCTCCAGGACAACCGCAGGCAGCAACGCTCGTTCGAGGACCTGGCCCGGCTCTGGGCCCAGCAGCAGGAGCTGGACCAGCGTGCCCAGGCGCTGCAGGACAAGCAACAAACCGCGGCGACCCAGCGCGAGGAGCTGAACAAGATCGGGATCCAGGCCAAGGCCGAGCTGGTGATGGCCGAGCAGGCCCTGAGCGTGACCCAGGCCCTGCTGGAGCGCCAGCGCCTGGCCCGCAGCGCCAGTGTGGAAGAGTTGCGCGCGCAGCTGCAGGACGATCAGCCATGCCCGGTATGCGGCAGTGTCGAGCACCCGTATCACCAACCCGAGGCCCTGCTGCAGAGCCTTGGGCGCCATGACGAAAACGAAGAAGCCGCCGCCCGGAAAGTCGTGGATGGGCTCAAGGAGCAACTGGCCGAACTGCGTGCCCAGGTCCAGGGCCTGATCGCCCAGCAGAAAGACCTGCTACAGCAACAGGAACAACTGGCCACCCAACAACAGGCCATGGCCCCGAGCCTGCAAGCCCATCCCCTGGGCGCCCAGCTGCTGGACCAGGACCCGCCCCAGCGCGATGCCTGGCTGCAACGGCAGTTGGAGCAGTTGCAACAGAGCATCGGCCAGGACGAGCAGCGCCAGGACGCCCTGTTGACCCTGCAAAAGGATGCCGCACGCCTGCAAGGCCAGTTGCAGGCCGCCGTCGATGCCAGCCAGCGGGCCGCCCAGCAACTGGAGAAGCAGCGCGAGCAGCTGGACGCCGATCGCCAGCGCCTGGACGAAGAGCTCGGCGGCTTCAGCCAGTGGCTGCCCGGCGAGCTGCTCGACGGCTTGCGCCGTGACCCGGCGGCGAGCTTCATGCAGCTGGACCAGCAAGTGCTGCAACGCATCGAGCAACTGCGCGAACAGCAGGATGAAACCCAGGAACAGCAGCAGCGCCAGCTGGCCCTGGACAAGGAACAAGACCGCCAGCAGACCCGCCAGCAGCAATTGCACGACGCCCGGCAGCAGGCCGAGGCCCTGCACCAGCAGCAACAGGCGTGTCAGCAGCGGTTGGCCGAGTTGCTGGGAACCCACGACAGCGCCGAGCACTGGCAGCAGCAGCTGGAACAGGGCGTCGAGCAGGCCCGCATGGCCCAGGCCGCGGCCCAGCAGCAAGCGCAGGAACTGCAACAGCAGCTGATCCAGCTGGCCGCCGAGCTCAAGGCCGGCCAGGAGCGCTGCCAGGCCCTGGAAGCCGAGCAGCAGCAACTGGCCGCCAGCATCGAGCAGTGGCGCGCCCAGCACCCGAAACTCGACGACGCCGGGCTGCAAGGGCTGCTGGAACTGGACGACAGCCAGGTCCGCCAACTGCGCGAGCGCCTGCAGGCCAACGACAAGGCCATCGAGCAGGCCCGCGTACTGCTCGAGGAGCGCCAGCAGCGCCTGGAGCAGCACCAGGCCCAGCACAACGGCAACCTGGAAGCCGAGGAGCTGGCCCAAGCTCTGGAAACCACTTCGCAACAAGCGCTGGCCGACGAACAGCAAGTGGCCGAGCTGCGCGCCCGGCAGAGCGAAGATCAACGCCGCCAGGAGGCCAACCAGGCCCTGGCCCAGGGCATCGCCCAGGCGTACGAGCAATGGCAGCGTTGGGCCCGGCTCAGCGCCCTGATCGGCTCGGCCGAGGGCGACAAGTTCCGCAAGATCGCCCAGGCCTACAACCTCGACCTGCTGGTGCACCACGCCAACGCACAACTGCGCCAGCTGGTGCGGCGTTATCGCCTCAAGCGCGGCGGCAGCATGCTCGGCCTGCTGGTGCTGGACACCGAGATGGGCGACGAACTGCGCTCGGTGCATTCGCTGTCCGGCGGCGAGACCTTCCTGGTGTCCCTGGCGCTGGCCCTGGGGTTGGCGTCCATGGCCTCCAGCACCTTGAAGATCGAATCGCTGTTCATCGACGAAGGCTTCGGCAGCCTCGACCCCGAGTCGCTGCAACTGGCCATGGACGCCCTCGACGGCCTCCAGGCCCAGGGCCGCAAGGTCGGGGTGATCTCCCACGTGCAGGAGATGCACGAGCGCATCGCGGTGCAGATCCAGGTCAGCCGCCAGGGCAATGGACTAGGGTCTGTTGCCGTTTCGCCGCAAGCCGCGTTGCCGCGACAAATGGCGCCAGGCTAGGCGTGGAACGCAGGCAATGGTTGTTCCCTTGCCAAGTCCCGCAACGACGCATGGCGCCATTTGCCGCGCAACCCGAAGGGACGGGCCAGTTTTAGCGCGGTACGTCGTTACTCGAACGCTCATTTGGACGGCCAAACCTCGCGTCTCGTGCCTAGCCCCGCGCTAAAACCGGCTCCGGCGCGGTCGCGGCGAAACGGCAACAGACCCTAAGCCACCCGGAGGTGAAATGAACGACGCCCAGGCCACCCTCTACTCGTTCCGCCGCTGCCCCTATGCCATGCGCGCCCGGCTGGCCCTGCGCTATGCCGGGGTGAGACCACGGATAGTCGAAGTCAGCCTCAAGGCCAAGCCACCCGAAATGCTGGCGCTGTCGCCCAAGGGCACGGTGCCGGTGCTCAACGTCGGTGGGCAGGTGATCGATGAAAGCCTGCAGATCATGCTCTGGGCCTTGGAACACAATGACCCCGGGGACTGGCGCCTGCTGGGCGATCCTCAAGCCCGGGCGCAGATGGCGGGGCTGATCGAGGACAACGACCAGGTGTTCAAGGTCCACCTCAATCGCTACAAGTACGCCGAGCGTTACCCCGAAGCACCGATGGAGCATTACCGGGCCCAGGGCGAACTGTTCCTGGCGCGCCTGGAGCGGCTACTGAGCCAGCAGCGCTATCTGCTGGGCGGCCATCCAAGCCTGGCGGACGCGGCCCTGCTGCCCTTCGTCCGCCAGTTCGCCCATGTCGACCGCGACTGGTTCGCCCAGGCGCCCTACCCGGCGCTGCAAGCCTGGTTGCAGGGCTGGCTGGAGTCCGAGCTGTTCAGCGCGATCATGGCCAAGCCCGCCTGACACCGAGTTGCGCTTGCCCGGTAACGGGCATGACGGTATCTACAGGCCTGCGCAGCTACCACCAGGCGAAACCGGCAAAACTGCCGTGCTAAGGTTCAGCACCTGTCCTGCAACGGCGAGTCGCCATGTCCATCGTGATCCGTACCCATCCCCGCCTGACCTTCGGTGTCCTGGCCGGCTGCATCGCCGGCTTGCTGGTGCCGGCCCAGACCCTCACCGGCAAGATCCTCATCGGCTGGAACGTGGCGGTCTGGACCTACCTGGCGTTGATGTTCTGGCTCACGGTCCGGGCCCGGGCCGACCAGGTCAAGCGCATCGCCGAGGCCGAGGACGAAAACGCCGGGCTGGTGCTGCTGATCGTCTCCGTCGCCGCCATCGCCAGCCTGGTGGCCATCACCCTGGAACTGGTGGGCAGCAAGGACCTGGACACCACCCAGCGCCTGCTGCACTACGGCTTCACCGGCCTGACGGTGATCGGCTCCTGGCTGCTGGTGGGGGTGATCTTCAGCGTCCACTACGCCCGCCTCTACTACACCTGGGACGGCCCGGAACCGGCCCTGCGCTTCGCCGAGAACCTCAAGGATCCCGACTATTGGGACTTCCTGTACTTCTCCTTCACCATCGGCGTGGCCGTGCAGACCTCGGACGTCGGCGTGGCCACCCGCGAGCTGCGCAGGATCGTCCTCGCCCAGTCGCTGATCGGCTTTTTGTTCAACACCGCGATCCTGGGCTTTTCCATCAATATCGCCGCCGGGCTGTTCAGCTAGCCCGGCAGCGGCTCGCAGCCCACCGCTGGTCAGCTGGGCAAAGAACGCGGGCTGTTTTCCCCCTGCAACAGACTTGACGGCGCAACCGATTCTGCGGTTTCCTGAAACCGGTTTCAGGCCAACCTCACAGATCCTGCGAACCGATAATTCCAAGAACAAGGTCAGCGCCCGTGAATCAGTTTTCCGCCGCCCAGCGCAGCCGCGTCACCATGCTCGATGTCGCCCACCGTGCCGGGGTCTCCAAGGCCAGTGTGTCGCGCTTCATCGGCGAAGACCGCGCCCTGCTTTCCGACGCCATCGCCCTGCGCATCGAGCAAGCCATCAGCGAACTGGGCTATCGCCCGAACCAGATGGCCCGCGGCCTGAAGCGCGGGCGCACGCGCCTGATCGGCATGCTGGTGGCCGATATCCGCAACCCCTATTCGATTGCGGTGATGCACGGCGTGGAAACCGCCTGCCGCCTGCACGGCTACAGCCTGGTGGTGTGCAACACCGACCGCGACGACCAGCAGGAAGCCCGGCACCTGGCCAACCTGCGGGCCTACAACATCGAAGGCCTGATCGTGAACACCCTGGGCCACCACCTGGACCAATTGCAGCAATTGCAGGAGGAAATGCCCATGGTGCTGGTGGATCGCAAGCTGGCGCAGTTGCAGGCTGACCTCGTGGGCCTGGACAACCCGGCGGCGGTGCACCTGGCCATCGAGCACCTGGAACAACAGGGCTACCGCGACCTGCTGCTGGTCAGCGAACCCCATGACGGCACCAGCTCGCGCCTGGAGCGCAGCACCAGCTTCCACGCCGAGATCGTCCGCCATCCGTCCCTGCGTGGCCAGGTGCTGGAAACCGGCGCCGGGCTCACTGCCGGCCTGCAGACCTTCCTCGACAGTCCCGGCGCCGGGCCCAAGGCGCTGTTCTGCGCCAATGGCGTGGCTGCCCTGGCAGCCACCAATGCCCTGCGCCAGCTTGATCGTCCCTTGTTCGGCGAGCTGGGCCTGATCGCCCTCGATGATCTGGACTGGTACCCACTGGTGGGCAACGGCATCACCGCCCTGGCCCAACCCACGGCGGCCATCGGCGCCAGCGCCTTCGAATGCCTGCTCAAGCGCCTGCGTGGCGATAGCGGCCCGGCGCGGGTAGTGGATTTCCCCGCGCAATTGATCGTCCGCGGCTCTACCTGCCAGGCCCGAGGATAAGACTGTGGAAGGCCGTACGAGCCTGGGTGCATCGCGTATGGCCGATGCCGCAGGCTGCACATGGGCGCGCAGCGGCCACAAGGTGCAGCAAGCACAGGGACAGACAGCAACGCAGTATTGACTCGAACAAAAATGAAACCGGTTTCAGAGGTAGGCAACATGACTAGATCACCCGTTTCCATCAGCCTGTCCAGCTACGGCGCGGACCTGGTGCGCCAGCACGGCCAGGGGTACTTCATCCCCCTGGTAGCCGCCGCCGGGGCGTCCTGCATCGAATGGCGCGAAGAACTGCTGAGCGGCGAGAACCCCGCCGAGCTGGCCCAGGGCGCCCGTGAACACGGGCTGGACAGCGTGTACTCCTCGCCCTTGGAGCTGTGGCAGCCGGGGCGCAGCGAACCGGCGCCGGAGCTGTCCGCCACCTTGCAGCGGGCCCGGGAGTTCGGCGCCCGCCAGCTCAAGGTATCCCTCGGCCACTTCAATGAGCATCACGACCTGCGCTGCCTGGCCAGCCTGCTGTTCCGCCAGCCGCTGCAGCTGCTGGTGGAGAACGACCAAACCGCCCACGGCGGGCGCATCGAGCCGTTCCAGCGGTTCTTCAGCGCCGTGGAAACCCTCAACCTGCCGCTGCGCATGACTTTCGATATCGGCAACTGGCAATGGCAGGAGCAATCGGCGGTCAACGCCGCGCGCGTGCTGGGCCGGCATGTCGGCTACGTGCACTGCAAGGCGGTGCGCCAGCGGGTCGACGGCAAGCTGGTGGCGATACCGCCCGGCAGCCCGGAACTGCATCAGTGGGAACAACTGCTGCGGCACATGACCCAAGGTATTACCCGGGCCGTGGAATACCCGTTGCAGGGCGACGACCTGGTGCGGGTGACCGCGACCCAGGTCGAGCAATTGGCCCGCCTGGGCCAGTCGCGACTGGAGAACACCAATGCCTGAGATCGATATCCTGTCCTTTGGCGAGACCATGGCCATGTTCGTCGCCGAACACAGCGGCGACCTGGCCCAGGTCGAGCACTTCCACAAGCGCATCGCCGGTGCCGACAGCAACGTGGCCATCGGCCTGTCGCGCCTGGGCTTCAAGGTGGCCTGGCTGAGCCGGGTCGGCAACGACTCCCTGGGCCGCTTTGTGCTCGACACCCTCAAGGCCGAGGGCCTGGACTGCCGCTTCGTGCGTTGCGATCCACTGCACCCGACCGGCTTCCAGCTCAAGTCCCGGGAAGAGACCGGCGATGATCCCCGGGTCGAGTACTTCCGTCGCGGCTCGGCGGCCAGCCACCTGAACATCAGCGACGTCGCCCCTGCGCTGCTGCGCGCCCGGCACCTGCACGCCACCGGGATTCCCCCGGCGCTGTCGGATGCGACCCGGGAACTGACCCACTACCTGATGCGCACCCAGCGCGCCGCCGGGCGCAGCGTGTCGTTCGATCCCAACCTGCGCCCAAGCCTGTGGGCCAGCGAAGCGTTGATGATCCGCGAGATCAACCGCCTGGCGGCCCTGGCCCACTGGGTGCTGCCGGGCCTGGGCGAAGGCCGGCTGCTGACCGGCTACGAGGATCCGGCGGACATCGCCGCCTTCTACCTGGACCAGGGCGCCGAGGCAGTGGTGATCAAGCTCGGCGCCCATGGCGCCTACTACCGCACCCAACTGGATGCCGGCTTCGTCGATGCCGTGCCGGTGCCCCAGGTGGTGGACACCGTGGGCGCTGGCGATGCCTTCGCCGTGGGCCTGGTCAGCGCCCTGCTGGAAAGCTGCGGCATGGTCGAGGCGGTGCAGCGGGCCAACTGGAGCGGCAGCCGCGCGGTGCAGAGCCGTGGCGACATGGAGGGCCTGCCCTACCGCCATGAACTGCCCACCGACCGGCCATGCCTGGCGGCCGCGCTCTAGAGCCGGCCGGCCTCGAGGCCAAGAACCCAACAACCACCTGTTGCGACAAGAACAACAAGCTCAGGAGAACTGCCATGGATACGCTCAAACTCGCCGCCCGCCGTTGGTGGTACATCATGCCCATCGTCTTCATCACCTACAGCCTGGCCTACCTGGACCGTGCCAACTACGGCTTCGCCGCCGCCTCGGGAATGGCCGCCGACCTGAACATCACCCCCGGGCTGTCGTCGCTGCTGGGCGCACTGTTCTTCCTCGGCTATTTCTTCTTCCAGGTGCCGGGGGCGATCTACGCGCAGCGGCGCAGCGTGAAGAAGCTGATCTTCGTCAGCCTGATTCTCTGGGGCGGCCTGGCCACCCTCACCGGCATCGTCGCCAATGCCTACATGCTGATCGGCATCCGCTTCATGCTCGGCGTGGTGGAGGCCGCGGTGATGCCGGCGATGCTGGTCTACCTGTGCCACTGGTTCACCCGGGCCGAACGCTCGCGGGCCAATACTTTCCTGATCCTTGGCAACCCGGTGACCATGCTGTGGATGTCGGTGGTGTCGGGTTACCTGGTGGAGCATTTCAGCTGGCGCTGGATGTTCATCATCGAAGGCCTGCCGGCGGTGCTCTGGGCCTTCATCTGGTGGCGCCTGGCCGATGACCGGCCGAGCCAGGCCAAGTGGCTGGGCGAGCAGGAAAAACAGGACCTGGAGAACGCCCTGGCCGCCGAGCAGCAAGGCATCAAGGCGGTGAAGAACTATGCCGAAGCCTTCCGCTCGCCCAAGGTGATCATCCTGGCCTTGCAGTTCTTCTGCTGGAGCATCGGCGTCTATGGCTTCGTTCTCTGGCTGCCATCGATCCTCAAGCATGGCGCGCAGATGGACATGGTCGAAGCCGGCTGGCTCTCGGCCCTGCCCTACCTGGCGGCGGTGATTGCCATGCTCGGGGTGTCCTGGGGGTCGGACCGGACCCAGAAGCGCAAGCGCTTCGTCTGGCCACCGCTGCTGGTGGCCGCCTTCGCCTTCTATGGCTCGTACCTGCTGGGGGCCGAGCATTTCTGGTGGTCCTACGGCCTGCTGGTGATCGCCGGGGCCTGCATGTACGCGCCCTACGGGCCGTTCTTCGCCATCGTCCCGGAGATCCTGCCGGCCAACGTCGCCGGCGGCGCCATGGCGCTGATCAACAGCATGGGCGCCCTGGGTTCGTTCGGCGGCTCCTACCTGGTGGGCTACCTGAACAGCGCCACCGGTTCGCCGGCGGCCTCCTACCTGCTGATGAGCGGCGCGCTGCTGCTGTCGGTGCTGCTCACCCTGTTGCTCAAGCCCGGCGCCAGCACGCCGCAGGCCAAACCCCTGGCGCTGCGCCGGCGCCTGGCCCACTCCTGAATCGCCACAGAGACTTCCATGAAAAAACATCTGCTGCTGTACAAGAAACTCTCGCCGTCGCTGATGGCTCGCCTGCAGGAACAGGTGGCGGTCACCCTGATCGAAAACCTCGACGATACCGGCCTGGAGCACTTGCGCCAGGCCCTGCCCGAGGCCCATGGCCTGCTGGGCGCCAGCTTGCGCCTGGATGCGGCATTGCTGGACCTGGCGCCCCGGCTGGAAGCCGTGGCCAGCGTCTCGGTGGGGGTCGACAACTACGACATCGACTACCTGACCCGGCGCGGCATCCTGCTGAGCAACACCCCGGACGTGCTAACCGAGACCACCGCCGACACCGGCTTCGCGTTGATCCTGGCCAGTGCCCGGCGCGTGGTGGAGCTGGCCGGCATGGTTCGCGCCGGCCAGTGGAACCACAGCATCGGCCCGGCGCATTTTGGCAGCGACGTACACGGCAAGACCCTGGGCATCATCGGCATGGGCCGTATCGGCGAGGCCCTGGCCCAG
Organism: Pseudomonas sp. B6(2017); assembly: GCF_002112765.1. Taxonomy (NCBI): domain Bacteria; kingdom Pseudomonadati; phylum Pseudomonadota; class Gammaproteobacteria; order Pseudomonadales; family Pseudomonadaceae; genus Pseudomonas; species Pseudomonas sp. B6(2017). The sequence goes on from NZ_NEIQ01000015.1 coordinate 188,474, forward strand.
CGCGGGCACTTCGGCTTCGGCATGCCGGTGATCTACCACAGTAACCACCCCAAGCCGGCCGTGGAGCAACGCTTCGGCGCCCGCTATCGCAGCCTCGAGCAACTGCTGCAAGAGGCCGACTTCATCTGCCTGACCCTGCCGCTGACCCCTCAGACCCAAGGCCTGATCGGCGCCCGGGAATTCGCCCTGATGCGCCCCGAAAGCATCTTCATCAATATTTCCCGGGGCAAGGTGGTGGACGAGGCGGCGTTGATCCAAGCGCTACAGGAGCGGCGCATTCGCGGCGCCGGGCTGGACGTGTTCGAACGAGAGCCGCTGGATCATCACTCGCCGCTGCTGCAACTCTCCAATGTGGTGGCCACCCCGCATATCGGCTCGGCCACCTTCGAAACCCGTGAGGCCATGGCGCGCTGCGCGGTGGACAATATCCTCGCTGCCCTGGCCGGCGATCGCCCGGCGAACCTGGTCAACCCGGCGGCCTGGAACCGCCAATAACTCGGCGCCCCTGTGGCCGCTGCGCGACCGTGCGCAGCCTCTGTAGCCGCTGCCGAGCCTGCGAAGCTGCGCCAAGGTCCGCAGGACCTTCCAGCAATCGCCCCCCCTGCGACAACGACTGCGCTAGAAACAAAAAGGCCCGCCGGCGCAAGGTTCGCGAGCATGTTGCTCAACGAAACCTTGCACCGGCGGGCCGGCTTGGCTGGCGTTCAGGCCAGGCGCGCTACGCCAGTTTCTTCTGCGGCTCCAGCGCGAAGCGACGGGCCAGGAATGGCGTGATATCCAGCGGCAGCGCCTCCTCGTGCACCAGCTTGTCCAGCAACACCCCGGTGATCGCCGAGGTCAGGATGCCGGTGCGGAAGTGCCCGCAGGCGTTGAGGTAACCCTGGATCCCGTCCATCGGCCCGAGGATCGGCAGCTCATCCGGCGAACCGGGACGCAGCCCCGCCCAGCAGCGCTTGAGGTTGACCTGGGCCAGCTCGGGAATGCAGCGCACCGCGCCCTGCACCAGGCCGTTGATCTCCGGATAGGTGGTGGTCACGTCGAAGCCCTTGTCCTCGGTGGTGCTGCCGATGAGGATCTCGCCGTTGTCCTTCTGCGCCATGTAGCAGTCGCTGGTGGTCAGGCAACCGTTGAGCAGCTTGGGCATGCGCTCGGTCAGGAGGATCTGGCCCTTGACCGGCTTGACCGGGATCTCCATCCCCGTGGCCTGCAGGCTCAGTTCCGCAGCCCAGGCGCCGGCGGCGTTGATCAGGGTCGAGCAATGGAACACCCCGGCCTCGGCGGTCTGCACGCCAGTGACCCGGTTGCCCTGGTGCAAGACACCGGTGACGTTGGTGTTGAAGAACACGTCGACGCCATTCTGCCGGGCGCCCTCGGTGTAGGCGTCGGTGAGGCGGAACGGGTTGACCTGGTGGTCGCAGAGGAACTCCAGGGCGCCCTGGGCCTCATGGCTGATACTCGGCTCGGAGGCGCGCAGGGCTGCCTGGTCGAGCCAGCGCACCTGCTCCGAAAGGTGCGGGATGCAGCCGACGATATGCTCGGCGTACAGCCGGTCTTCATCGTCGTAGATGACGAACTTGAGCCCGGTGTGCTCGAACTTGAAGTCCATGCCATGCAAGCCGATCAGCTCGCGGTGCAGGCGCGGGTACAGCTCGTTGGACTGCAGGGCGAAGTCGAAGAACGATTGCGGCAGGATGTGCGGCGTGCTGGAGTCCACCACCACCGCCGAGCCCTGGGCCTCGCGCTTGCGGTTGGCCGACATCATGCGAAAGAAGATCACCCCGCAACCCAGGCCCACCGATTCGCCGATGGCCCACAGGCCGCCGGCCGAGGCACGGCTGGCATTGCCCGGGCGCTTGGAGTCGATCAAGGCCACCTTCAGGCCCTTGCGCTTGGACAGCTGATAGGCGCAGGACGCCCCGATCACGCCGCCACCGGCGATTACCACGTCATAGTGCTTAGTCATGCTTGGAGACCTCCTGGTCGGCCGGCGCAAAGGCGGAGAATGGAATCGGATCCAGCGGGAAGCGCGGGCGAATCCAGCCCACATCCTTGCGCCCGGTGGCCTGGCGCAGGCGGTCGCTGCAATAGCCCACGCACATCCGTCCCTGGCAGTCGCCCATGCTCACCCGGGTGCGCATCTTCAGGCTGGCCATGTCCTCGACGCCCTGGGCCAGGGCCCGTTCGATATCGTTGCGAGTGGTGTGCTCGCAACGGCAGATCACGGTGTCGCCCTTGGGCAGTTCTATCTGTCCGACACCACGTGCGGTGTAGCGGTCCACCGCACCGCGAAAACGCAGGATCGAGGCCAGCTTGCGCTCGTAGCCCTGGCGCCGGCGCAGGGCCGCTTCGTTGCTCAACACATCGCGCTGCATCAGGATCGACAACGCTGCGATACGGCCACTGAGCATCGCCGCTTCACCACCACGGATGCCGCCCATGTCGCCGGCCAGGTGGATGTGCGGCTCGCTGCTCTGCTGCCAGACGTTGGCGTTGGCCCGCAGGTAGCCGTCGTCGCTGAAGCTGTGCTCCAGGCCCATCTGCTGGCTGAGCTGGGTGCGCGGAATGAAGCCGTAGCCGATGGCCAGGGTCTGGGCGGCGATGCGCTGGGCCTGGGACATGTCCGGCTGCCAGTCGCTGGAATACGGGGCCACGGTCACTACGCTGAGGGCATCCTGGCCCTGGGCCTCGACCACGCCCCAGCCATAGCGCAGGGCGATGCCGTGTAGCTTCAGGTAGGCCAGCATGCTCAAGCCATCGAGGAACAACTGTGGCTTGTTGAGCAGGGCCAGGCTCTGCTTGGCGATCTTGCCCAGGGCACTGGCCTCGTAGACTCCGGCCACGCGCACGCCTGCGGCATGCAGCTGGCAGGCCACCAGGGGCAGCAGCGGACCGGTGCCGGCGATCACCACCGGGCTCTGGGGCTTGACCACCCCGCTCTTGATCTGCAATTGCAGGCCACCGAGCAGCTTGACCCCGGGCAGGGTCCAGCCGGGGAACGGCACGCTGCGTTCGTGGCAGCCAGCGGCCAGCACCAGTTGCCCGTAGGGCACTTCCTGCACTTGTTCCTCGCCATCGAGCAGCATCAGGCTATGGCTGCCTTCGGCGCCGATCACCCGGCTGTTGAGGCGCACGTCGATCATCTGTTCATGGTCGCCGAAGTCGCCGTGCAGCTTGGCCAGCATCTCGCTGTAGCGCGGCCCCAGGTAATCCAGCTGTACGCCATCGCGCAGTGGCCCGCGATAGACCACCCCGCCCAGGCGCGAAGCCTCTTCGATCAGGGTGCTGTGCACGCCGTGCTCGGCCAACTCGATGGCCGCTGCCATGCCCGCCGGGCCACCGCCGACGATTAGCGGATTCTGGCTCATAGGCTGGGCTCCGTTTCATTGATGCGGTTGGTCAGGGTCTGCACCTGCATGCCTGGCTTGACCAGGGTCTGGCAGGCCCGGCGCTTGTGCCGGCCATCGATCTGCACCAGGCAGCAATGGCACACGCCCATGCCGCAGTAGGCACCCACCAATTGCCCATGGTCGTTGCGGGCCACCTGGCGCAGGCCGGTGGCCTGGATGACGCTGAGGACGGTCTCGCCCAGCGCGGCGGTGACCGGCTGGCCATTGAGGCTGATGGTCATGTCCGCATGCTGCAGCGGCTGAATATCGAAGTTGCGGTCTATCTGACGCATTGCGGTTCATCCGTGAAGAAGTGAAAGGCGGTTGCCGGCATCCTGCCGTCCGGGTCCCGGCGCGGGGACGTGGCAACGTCACGGTTCCGGAGACTCTGCCAGAACCAGGCGCGGGCCAATCTAGTCGGTTTGTCGGACACGAGTATTGACTTGGGCCAAGCAAATGCCCGCGCAACGTCATGAAAATGCCGCCAGTGTCCCGACGTCTCGGGCCAGGGGCAAAAAAAACCGCTGCGGGCACAGGCCGGCAGCGGTTCACAGTGGCATCAACGCGCGGGCATCAATGCATGAACAGGGCAATCAGGATGATTACCGGGATAGGTACGCCGAGGAACCACAAGAGTAATGAGCGCATGGGGGATATCTCCTGATCAATGGGTGGCAAGGGGCGCTGTGGTACGTGGCTGGAGGTCGGTCTCGACCCAGACCACCGCGTCCCGACGACGGCCGCCGTATAGCGCGGCCAGGCTGGCGAAGAAAGCGCCGCACAGTAGTGCGATGAACATCCACAGCGAGGACCATGCAGCGACCTTGGCAGCGGTATCGGCTGCCTCCCTGGCCGCTTGCTTGGCCTGTTCCACGGCCTGGTGGGCCTTGGCGAACACTTCATCGACCCGCCGCTCGGCCTCGGCCTGGCCGAGGTTGGTACGCTGGGCCACCAGTTGCGCAAGGTAGGCCCGGTCCTCGGTAGCCAACTGACCATCGTTGCCCAGGGTCCGCACGAAGATGCGCGACACGGTGCCCCGGGCCGCATCGTCACTCACTGCCACCGGGCGATCATCGCGAAACAGACTGTCGACGAAGTAGCCATAATCCTCCCGGGAACCCTGGCTGGCCGCCTGACCGGCCACTTGGGTCGCCGCTCCTGCAACGCCGCCAGCCAACTGCGCACCAGCCTGCAGGCCGCCGCCAACCAGGCTGCCAACGGTGCCTACCAGCAACGTCGCGGTGACCAGGGTCGCCACGGCCCAGGCCAGGAAGCCATGGGCGGTGTCGCGAAAATACACTTCGTCACCGTGCAGGTTGGCCCATTTCACCCGCAAGCGCCCGGCCAGGTAGCCGCCCAGGGCCGCAGCGACAATCTGCGTCAGAGCCAACCAGACGATGCTGGAGATACCCAGGCCCTTGGCGCCCAGGCCACTGCCGGTCCAGGGCGACACCGAGGAGAACCCCAGGCCCAGGCCCAGCAGCAAGAGGATCAACGACAGGGCCGCAGCCGCCGCGGCGCCGGCGAAGATCGCCGACCATGACACCCCCGAGCCATGGCTGGAGACATCGGTGGTAGCAAGCAGGTGTTCAGAAGGTCTGTTCATTGTTGTTCTGCTCCTGGCAGATGAAGGTGACGAAGCAAGTCTCGATCAGAGGATTGCAGTCGTCATGCCAGTTGCACGAAACCAATGAATGCTTTGTTTTTCAGTAGGTTGCAGCGCGAACAAAACGCCAGGGGCCGGGCAGATTGCCCACTGGATCGGTTGTCCGGCGGGCGTTCTGCACGGTCAGGCTCAGGCCTTGGCCCGGACGTAGTAGTACAGGTCGCGCCCCTTGAGCCAGGCAAAGCGGCCCAGCAAGGCGATGATCCAGTAACCCAGCAGGAACTGGCCGATGCTGGTTCCAGGCCAGGGCCCCAGGATCATCAGCAGGATGCACATCGGCAGGCAGGCCCAGGCGCCAAAGCGCAGGCCGAAGAGCATCAAGAGGCCCGGGATCACGGCGGTCAGCGGCGTCAGCAGGAGGATCTTGACGCCCGTGGTCACCAACAGGCTCCAGGCATGATGCGGCACGGCGCCCACCAGGGCGATGGCCGCGGGCAATGCCAACAGGATCTGGCTCAGGCTGTTGAGCACCAGGCTCACCAGCAGCAGCCAGCCCAGGCGTTTGAAACGGGAGGTCTTGTTCATCGTCGATAGTCTGGAATGGAAGGATCCGGCGCCGGCTTGGCTAGCGCCGCTTGTAGCTTTTATTGCCACTGGGCGTCAGGCAGTAGACCCCGCCCCTGGGCCCGGTGCAGAAGCTGCCGGAGCCGCAACTGCAGCCCTCGGCGTCGCGCAGCAACGGTTGCGCCCGGGGGCTGGGTGCAGGTTCGCCGAACATCAGCGCGCAGTTTTTCTTCGAGGCGCTGATGGAGCCATCACGGCACAGGAACAACTCGCCATCGCAGCGGGCGATGCCGCCCTTGCGCCCGGAACAGGGCTGGTTGCCCGCCAGCGCAACGCTGCTGCCCAGCAAAAGGAGCAGGCCCAGGCACAGCAATGAAGCGGGTTTGCTGCCCATTTGGATCACCCTGCCCATGCTCGTGCCTCCTGGCAAAAAAGTGGCCAGATGATATCAGCGTTCTGGCCCAGTGACGCTGGATTTCACTGACCATGATGGGGTGAGTGCGATAGATGAAAGTTTTTTTAGAATCCAGGCCGCGGTTTCTTGGCAGAATGCCCTCCTGTGCCATGAACCCTTGCAACAGGTGCTCCGCCCATGACCCGCATTCTGACCATTGAAGACGACGCCGTGACGGCCCGGGAAATCGTCGCTGAACTGAGCAGCCACGGCCTGGACGTGGACTGGGTGGACAACGGCCGCGAAGGCCTGGTGCGCGCCGTCAGCGGCGACTACGACCTGATCACCCTGGACCGCATGCTGCCTGAGCTGGACGGCCTGGCCATCGTCACCACCCTGCGCACCATCGGCGTGTCGACGCCGATCCTGATGATCAGCGCCCTGTCCGATGTCGACGAGCGCGTGCGCGGCCTGCGCGCCGGCGGCGACGACTACCTGACCAAGCCCTTCGCCTCCGACGAGATGGCGGCCCGGGTCGAGGTGCTGCTGCGGCGCAAGAACACGGTCAAGGATTTCGACACCAGCCTGCGGGTGGCGGACCTGGAGCTGAACCTGATCAGCCGCGAGGCGACCCGCGCCGAGCAACTGCTGAGCCTGTTGCCCACCGAATACAAGCTGCTGGAATTCCTGATGCGCAACACCGGGCAGATCCTCTCGCGGATGATGATCTTCGAGGAGGTCTGGGGTTATCACTTCGACCCGGGGACCAACCTGATCGACGTGCACATCGGCCGCCTGCGCAAGAAGATCGACCCACCCGGCATGGCCCCGCTGATCCGCACCGTGCGAGGCTCGGGTTATGTCATCGCTGAACCCCTCTAAGGGCTGGCGCTCTTCCAGCAGCCGCCTGCTGGCGCTCTACAGTTCGCTGTTCGTGGCCTGGAGCTGCATCCTCATGGGGGTGCTGTACTACGAGGTCTCCAACTACCTGGACAGCCTGGCCAAGCACTCGCTGATGCAGCGCCAGCACCTGTTCGCCCGCTTCGAGGGCGAGCAATTGGTGGAGGCCCTGGCCACCAGCATGACCTTCGACATGCGCGCCATCGACGCCTACGGCCTGTTCGACGCCCAGCGCCGGCCGCTCAGCGGGCCGATCCGCGAGATCCCCGAGGACCTGCCCCTGGATGGCCAGATCCACGAGCTGAAAAACTGCATCGACTCCGACGACCCGAGCCTGCCCCGGGACAGTTGCGATGCGGTGGCCACCCTGACCCGCGACGGCCGCTGGCTGGTGCTGGTGCGCGACAACGGCTCGCTGTTCGCGGTGACCCGCATCATCCTCCACGCCCTGCTCTGGGGGATTTCCCTGACCATCATTCCCGGCGCGGCCGGCTGGCACCTGCTGCGGCGCCGGCCGTTGCGGCGCATCCGGCAGATCCAGGCCAGTGCCGACGCCATCGTCGCCGGCGACCTGACCCGGCGCCTGCCGCTGTCCAATCGGCGCGACGAGCTGGACATGCTGGCGGCCATCGTCAACGCCATGCTCGAACGCATCGAGCGGCTGATGCATGAGGTCAAGGGTGTGTGCGACAACATCGCCCACGATCTGCGCACCCCATTGACCCGCCTGCGGGCCCAGCTCTATCGCCTGCAACAGCAGGCCGAGGAAGGCTCGCCCCAGGCGTTGCAGATGGACCAGTTGCTGGCGGAAGCCGACACCCTGATGGCGCGCTTTCGCGGGTTGCTGCGGATCTCGGAACTGGAAGACCGTCGGCGCCGTTCGGGTTTTCTCGAGCTCGACCCTTTGCCGCTGCTGCAAGAGCTGCATGACTTCTACCTGCCCCTGGCCGAGGAAGGCCGCCTGAGCCTGGTGCTGGAGGTGCCGCCAAGCCTGCCGCGCATGATCGGCGACCGGGCGCTGCTGTTCGAGGCCCTGGCCAACCTGTTGAGCAACTCGATCAAGTTCACCCCGCCGGGTGGCGAGGTGATCCTGCGTGGCCTGGACGACGGCGGCAGCCCGCGCCTGGAAGTACTCGACTCCGGCCCCGGGATTCCCCCGGCGGAGCGCGCCGCGGTGTTCCGGCGCTTCTACCGGGTCGACGAAAACAACGCCCAGGGCGGCTTTGGCCTGGGCCTGTCGATCGTCGCGGCGATCGTCGACCTGCACGGCTTCAAGCTCGACGTCGGCACCAGCGAACGCGGCGGCGCCCGCCTGAGCCTGGACTGCCACCCCAACCTGATCACCGAATAGCCGCTGCCCCCTGTGGCCGCTGCGCGCCCATGCGCAGCCTGCGGCAGCGGCCACACGCAGCGGTCTGCGCCAGTCAGGCCCGGGGCAATTGCCAGCCGTAGTGCACCGAGAGCATGCGCAGGGCGAAACACGCGCTGCCGGCCAACCAGGCGCAAGCCATGGGTGCCAGCCCCAGGCGTCGGGCGAGGATCAGAGTTGCCGCGCCGACGAAGGCCGAGCTGGCGTACAAATCCACCTGCAAGACCAGGGGAATGCGCGCCAGCACGATGTCGCGGATCACCCCGCCACCGACCCCGGTCACGGTGCCCATCAGGGTCGCCACGAACGACGAGATGCCGACGTTCAAGGCCTTCTGCGTGCCGGCCACGGCAAACAGCCCCAGCCCCGCCGCATCCAGCAGAATCAGCAACGGCTCGGAAATCCCCAGCACCCCTTCATGGAACACGAAGGCCAGCCCACCCATCACCAGGGCCAGGGCCGGATAGCGCCAGTCGGCCACCGCCTTGGGCGGGCTGGCGCCGATCAACAGGTCACGGGTGACGCCACCGCCGAGGGCGACGATAAAGGCGATCACCATCACCCCCAGCAGCTCGAGCTGGGCGCGCATGGCACTGATCGCGCCTTCCACGGCGAACACCGCGGTCCCGGCCAGATCCGCCACCAGGACGATATTGTCCAAACGACCGGGCACACCCTGGACCCGGGCGTTCACGGTTCACCACGATCGGAGCAGGGAAAGACTGCGGACATGGAGCCGACTCGCAAGGCCGGCCGCGAGCGCGGCCAGCGACCCTTTGCTTATAGTCCAGCGCCAGCGGCGCCGCCATCGAGAAGGCTCAGGGCGTCAGGCCGATGCGCCCCAGGGAGTTGCTGTCCAGCTCATAGAGCAGCTCGTCGATCATCTTCGCCACATCGGCCTCGCTGCGCAGGGCCTTGAGGCTGAGCCCGCTGGCCACCAGGTCGACCCGGCCGCTGTGGGGCTCGAACACCCGCAGGGTCAGGGTGCCGTCGCCCGCCGTGGTGAAGCTGCAAGCCAGTGGCGCCAGGCGCTGTTCGATACAGGCCCGTAGCTGCGCCTGGGTAATCACCCCGGGCATCTCAGCGACGCCGCAGCAACAGGCCGGCCAGCAGGCCGACACCCGCCAACAACGCCGCGCTGGCCAGCGGACGCTCCCGGGCCCACTGCAAGCCCCGGTCCAGCACCTGGCCGTAGTGCTCCTGCAACTGGCCTGCCGCTTCCCGGGCCATGCCCCGAGCCTGCATCGGCTCATCGTCCAGCAGTTCGCCCACCATCGCCTGGGCCTTGCCGGCCGCCTTGTCCACCTTGCCCTTGAGCTGTTCGCTCGCCATGTCGATTGTCCTTTCGCTGTGGTTGATCGGGCGCCAGGTTCCAACAACGGACCTGCGCACACTCACAGCCTAAGAAGCCGCGACGCTTGGCAAAAGGCGCATATGCACTAGCCGCACTAGTGCATGTGCACCAGCTCAACGCGGCCCGCCCACCAGGGCGCCAGCGAACAACCCACGCTCGCGGGCCCAGACGATGGCCTCGCCACGGCTATGCACGCCGAGCTTGGAATACAGGGTCGCCACGTGGTTGCGCACGGTATTGAGGGCCAGTTGCAACTGGGCGGCGATCTCCTTGTCCGCCAGGCCCTGGTAGATCAACCCCAGTACTTCACGTTCGCGGGCGGTCAGGTCGGCCGAGGACGGGCCCGGGGCGCCAGGGCCACGGCTGTTGCGGACATTGGCGAGTTTTTCGATCAGGGTCTGGCTGAACCAGGAAGCGTCGCGCATCACCTCCTCGATAGCGCCCACCAGCTCCAGTTCGGAACGCTTGCGATCGCTGATATCCATCAGCACCAGCAGGTAGCTGGGCTGGTCCTGGATCACCACGGTGTCGGCGTAGGCCACGCAGTCGATCAGCTCGGCGCCCTTCTTGCGCACCTTGAGGTCCTGGCCCATGACGTGGCCGCTCTTCTCCAGCTGGCCGAACAACTGCCGGGCCGCCGCCTGCTCGGCGATGAAACCGATGCTGTCGATGGTCTTGCCCAGCAGCTCCTCGCTGCTGTAGCCGCAGGTGTTGAGGAAGGCTTCGTTGACGTCGACGATCTGCTGCTCGGCGCTGCACACCAGGGTCGGTACCGGGGTCAGGCGGAACGAGCGGGCGAAGCGCTCCTCGCTCTGGCGCAGGGCGATCTCGGCCTTGCGCCGCGGCTCCAGGTCCATGAAGGAAAACAGCATGCAGTCTTCGTCGTTGATATCCAGGGGCTGGCCGGCGACGATCACCAGCTTGCTGCCGCCTTCGGGCAGGCGCAGCTCGGCCTGCATCTGCGGAATGGTCGCGCCCTGCCCCAGGCGCTCGATGGCCAGGTCCTTGTGCTCGGCGTCCTCCAGCACATCCAGCTCGTACACCGAACGGCCGATCACCTGGTCCCGGGCGTAGCCGGTCATTTCCAGGAAGCCCTGGTTGACCTTGATGTAGCGCAGGTCGCTGAGGCGGCAGATCACCGCCGGCGCCGGGTTGGCGCTGAAGGTCTTCTCGAAGCGCTGCTCGGCGCTGGCCCAGTCGGTGGCATCGCTGAGAATCAGCACCAGCGATTCCGGGACGCCGCTGCGATCAGTGAGGATCATGCTGCGCACCCGGTGCACCCAATGCCTGGACTGGCCGTCGATCTCGGCCTGGACCTCCACCACCACATCGCTGAAGGTCTCGCCGGCGGCCACCCGGCTGATGGGGTAGCTGTCCAGGGCCAGGGGATGGTTGTTGCGATAGCGCAAGGCATAACGCTTGGCGTATTCCCGGGCATTGGCGCCCAGCTGGCTGACTTCGCTGACCCCGTGCATGGCCAGGGCCGCCTCATTGGCCCAGAGCAGGCTCCTGGCCTTATCGGTTTCGATCAGGATCACCCCGTCGGACAGTCCCGAGATGATCTGCTGCAATTGGCGGCGATTGGTTTCGGTGGCAAGTACGGCCTGGCTCATGGCATCTCCTGAAGGCCACGGCAATGGCCGGGCAAGGGACAAGGGCAACTGCCATTACGACCACGGGCCGGCGCCATCGTGCCCGGGCATTGCACCCTGTCACTCTGGCCCTGGCACGCAGGCTCGAAGTAAGCTGCGCCACCCCGACCTGGCAAGGAACGCAGCATGATCACCATCCGTGAAGCCGAACACCGCGATCTGGAAACGTTGCAGACCATAGGCCGCGCCACCTACCGCGAGCATTTCGCCTCGATCTGGAGCGCCGAGGGCATGCAGCGTTTTCTCGACCAGGACTTCGCGCCCCAGTTGCTGGAGCAATCCCTGGCCGCCCGGCACCAACATATGTGGCTGCTGGCCCTCAACGCGCAGCAGATGCCCATCGGGTTCGCCAAGCTCAACTGGAACCGGCCCATGCCCGGCAGCGGCAAGGTCGGGGCCGAGTTGCAGAAGATCTACCTGCTCAAGTCCCAGGCCGGCCAGGGCCATGGCCGGCTGCTGCTGGACCACGTGTTGCAACGGGCCAGCCAGGGCGGCGCGCGCTGCCTGTGGCTGGACGTGCTCAAGAGCAACGTCGGCGCCCGGCGCTTCTATGAAAGCGCCGGCCTGCGCCAGGTCGGCGAAGTACCCTTCAGCACCGACCTGGAACAGATCGGCATGTGGGTCATGGCCTGCGACCTGCCCACCCCCACCCTGTAGGCGCTGCTGCGCCTGCGAAGCTGCGCCAAGGCCCGCCGGGCCTTTCAGCCAGCGCCCGGCCAACCGCCCTCTGGCGGCGCGGCTACACGAGACGATATCTAGCGGCTACAGGCCCAGGGCCTTGAGCCGGCGGTACAGGGTGCGTTCGCTCAACCCCAGGGCCTTGGCCAGTTCGGCGCGCGAGCCATCGAACACTTCCAGGGCGTGGGCCAGTTGCTCCAGGTCCTTGCCGCCGCGACGCCGGGCCACCGGGGCCGCAGGCTGGGAACTGCGCAGCTCCGGCGGCAGGTCCTGCAGGCGGATCACCCCGTCGTCGCTGAACAGCCGCGCCCGCTCCAGGATATTGCGCAACTCGCGGATATTGCCCGGGAAGGCGTACAGCCGCAGTTGCTCCAGGGCCGCCGGATCGAGCCGCAACATCGCCCCCGGGTCGAGCCGGCGCAGCAGGCTGTCGATCAGCAGCGGCAGGTCGTCGCTGCGCTCGCGCAGGGCCGGCAAGCGGATCGGGAAGGCGCTGATGCGGTAGTACAGGTCCTGGCGGAAGGTGCCGGCCGCGACCATTTCCTTGAGCGGCTTGTGGGTCGCGGCCACCAGGCGAAAGTCCGAATGCACGGTGCGCAGGCTGCCCACCGGACGAAAACTACCGGACTCGATCAACCGCAACAGCTTGACCTGCATCGCCAGCGGCACCTCGCCGATTTCATCGAGGAACAGCGTGCCGCCATGGGCCGCTTCGGCCAGGCCGATCTTGCGTTGCAGGGCCCCGGTGAAGGCGCCCTTCTCGTAACCGAACAGCTCGCTTTCCAGCAGGCTCTCGGTCAGGCCGGTGCAGTCCACCACCACCAGCGGTCCGCCGGCCCTTGGGCTGCCGTCATGCAGGGCGCGGGCGAACAACTCCTTGCCGGTACCCGATTCGCCTTGCAGCAGCACCGGGATCGGCGCCGGCGCTGCCCGTTGCAGGGCGCCAAGGGCTTCATTGAACGCCGGCGAGCGCCCCACCAGGCCATGTTGCTGCGGCTGCACCGAGGCAACGGCCACCGAACTCAGGCGCTCGACATAGGCCACCACCGCCCCGCTGGCATCGATGATCGGCCGCAGCTCCACATCCACGTGCTCCGGCCCGCGCGGGGTGTGATGGATATGCAGCATGCGTTCCGGCACCCGGCTATCGTGGGCCTTGCGCATCGGGCAGTGCTCGCCGGCCTGGTCGCACGGCACCGCGAACTGGTGGGACACCCGGTAGCACTTGGCGCCCACATGGGGCTTGCCGGCCACGCCGAACTGGCGCTGGTAGGCCGCGTTGGCGGCAATGATGTTGTAGTCGGTGTCCAGCACTATGCTCGGTTGAGGATCGTGCTCCAGGTAGGACACCAGGGCAGACATCCGCGAATTGGCAAGGTCGGTGGCGATCAGGGACATGACAGGCTCCAGGGCAATGGCGAAAGCTTAAAGCAAGGCGCCCGCTACTGCCATTCCCTGCCACTCACTGCCAACTCACTGCCACTTCCGGGTGACAGTCACCCCGCCCAAAGCCCCGGAACAGGGCCTTGGCAAGCTTGCACACCCAGTAACGGGTGCCGGCCGGCGCTATGCCGGGTTGGCACGTTTATTGACAGTCCAAGGCAGGAGCGGCAGCGCAGACTGCCCTCGCCCTTCATTGCCGGAGTGCCCCATGATCATCAGCGACACGCTGCGTGTAGAAGCCTTTTTCGACAGCCACACCTGGACCATCAGCTACCTGGTGATGGACCTCGCCACGCGCCGCTGCGCCCTGATCGACAGCGTGCTGGACTACGACCCCAAGTCCGGCCGCACCCGCACCGAGTCCGCCGACCGCCTGGTGGCCCGGGTCCGGGAGCTTGAGGCGCAGGTCGACTGGATCCTGGAAACCCACGTCCACGCCGACCACCTCTCGGCCGCCGCCTACCTCAAGGAGCAGCTCGGGGCCCAGGTGGCCATCGGCGACCAGATCACCCGGGTGCAGAAAGTCTTCGGCGCGCTGTTCAACGAAGCCCCGGTGTTCGCCCGCGACGGCAGCCAGTTCGACGTGCTGCTGGCCGACGGCAGCGAGTTCGCCATTGGCCAGCTCACCGCCCGGGCCATGCACACCCCGGGGCACACCCCGGCGTGCATGACCTACCTGGTACAGGTGGGCGAAGAGCAGGTGGCCTTCGTCGGCGACACCCTGTTCATGCCCGACTACGGCACCGCCCGCTGCGACTTCCCCGGTGCCGACGCGCGAACCCTGTACCGCTCCATCGGCAAGATCCTGGCCCTGGCGCCGCAAACGCGGCTGTTCATGTGCCACGACTACCTGCCCAACGGCCGCGAGCTGCAATACATGACCACCGTGGCCGAACAGCGGGCCAACAACATCCACATCCACCAGGGCGTCGACGAGGACAGCTTCGTGAAGATGCGCGAAGCCCGTGACGCGACCCTGGACATGCCGGTGCTGATCCTGCCCTCGGTGCAGGTCAACATGCGCAGCGGGCACTTCCCCGAGCCCGAGGACAACGGCGTGAGCTACCTGAAGATCCCCCTGAACACCCTATAACGATTACTCCATACGGAGACCTTGCCATGCGTCCCATCCACCCTGCCCCGCGTGCCGTCGACGGCAGCCACCAGGTGCTGATCGTCGGCGGCGGTGCCGCCGGTATCGCCGTCGCCGCCAGCCTGCTGTCCCGCGATCCCCACCTGGACGTGGCGATCATCGACCCCGCCGACACCCACTACTACCAACCCGGCTGGACCCTGGTAGGCGCCGGCGTGTTCAGCGCCGAATCCACCCGCCGCGACATGGCCTCGCTGATTCCCAAGGGGGTCAAGTGGCTGCGCCAGGCGGTCAGCCGCTTCGAGCCCGAGCACAATGCCCTGGTGCTGGCCGACGAGCGCGTGCTGGCCTATGACCAGTTGATCGTCTGCCCCGGCCTCAAGCTCGACTGGGCGGCCATCGACGGCCTACCCCAGACCCTGGGCAAGCACGGCGTGACCTCCAACTACCGCTACGACCTGGCGCCCTACACCTGGGAGCTGGTGCAGCAACTGCAAGAGGGCCAGGCGCTGTTCAGCCAACCGCCGATGCCGATCAAGTGCGCCGGCGCGCCGCAAAAGGCCATGTACCTGTCCTGCGATCACTGGCTGCGCCAGGGCCGCCTGGGCGCGATCAAGCCACGCTTCATGAACGCCGGCGGCGTGCTGTTCGGCGTCGCCGACTACGTGCCGGCGCTGATGGAATACGTGAAGAAGTACGCCATCGACCTGGACTTCGGCCACAACCTGGTAGCGGTGGACGGCCCGGCCAAACGCGCGACCTTCGTCCGCACCCTGGCCGATGGCACCCAGGAAACCCTGGAACGGCCGTTCGACATGCTGCACGTGGTGCCGCCGCAGTGCGCCCCGGACTTCATTCGCCAGAGCCCCTTGGCCGACGCCGCCGGCTGGGTCGATGTCGACCCCCACAGCCTGCGCCACAAGCGCTTCGCCAATATCCACGGCCTGGGCGACGCCACCAACACCAGCAATGCCAAGACCGCCGCGGCCGCGCGCAAGCAGGCGCCGGTGGTGGCCAACAACGTGCTGGTGGCCCTCAAGCGCCTGACCCGGCTGGCCCATTACGACGGCTACGGCTCCTGCCCGCTGACCGTGGAACGGGGCAAGATCGTCCTCGCCGAGTTCACCTACGGCGGCAAGCTGGCCCCCAGCTTTCCCGCCTGGCTGCTGGACGGGCGCCAGCCGACCCGGCGCGCCTGGTGGCTGAAGGAGATGATCCTGCCGCCGCTGTACTGGCGCGGCATGCTCAAGGGCCACGAATGGCTGGCGCACCCGACCCTGGCCACGGACACCTCCCAAGCATGAATGAACACAGTCTGCTGGGTGCGGGCCTGGGGGCGATCATCGGCGCGATCCTGGCCCTGACCGGGGCCGGCGGCGGCATCCTCGCGGTGCCGCTGCTGGTGTTCGGCCTCGGCCTGAGCATGGTCGAGGCCGCCCCCATCGGCCTGCTGGCGGTGGGCCTGGCCGCCAGCGTCGGGGCCATCCTCGGCTTGCGCCAGGGCATCGTGCGTTATCGCGCCGCAGGGTTCGTCGCCGGCATCGGCATCCTCATGGCGCCGCTGGGGCTGTGGCTGGCCCATCGCCTGCCGAACCTGCCATTGGCCCTGCTGTTCGCCCTGGTGCTGCTGTACGCCTGCGGGCGCATCCTGCGCAAGGCCAGCCTGGAGCTGAAACAGGGCCGGCCGGCGCCACGCCCGGCGTTCCAGCCCTGCGTACTCAACCCGGCCCAGGGCCGGCTACGCTGGACCCTGCCCTGCGCCCGGGCGCTGACCTTCACCGGCCTGCTCTCCGGACTGCTGTCGGGGCTGCTGGGAGTCGGTGGCGGTTTCGTGATCATCCCGGCGCTGAGCCGCTACACCAACCTGGACAGCAAGAGCATCGTCGCCACCTCCCTGGCGGTGATCGCCCTGGTGTCCCTGGGCAGCGTGGTTACCGCCAGCCTCAGCGGCGTGATGCACTGGGCGGTGGGCGCGCCCTTCGCCCTCGGCGCGGTGCTGGGCCTGGTGCTCGGCCGCCAGATCGCCAGCCACCTGGCCGGGCCACGGCTGCAGCAACTGTTCGCCGTCACCGGCATCTGCGCCGCCCTGCTCCTGGCCGGCGGAGCCCTGGGCCTGTTGCCCCACTGAAGCATCCCGGCCCGCCACGGGTGATGGCCTGTGGCGGGCTGGCTCTCTTCCTGACGTGAGGAACCCTTGCATGTCCATCGACCTGCTGCACTTCAGCCCCTGGTCGGCCCTGGCCGGCGGCGTGTTGATCGGCCTTTCGGCCGGCTGGCTGATCGCCGCCAACGGCCGTATCGCCGGCATCAGCGGCCTGCTGGCCAGCGTGCTGCAACCGACCGGCGAAGGCTGGGCGGAAAAGGCCCTGTTCATCCTCGGCCTGCTGCTGGCGCCGCTGCTGTGGGGGCTGTTCGCGGCCCTGCCGCCCGTGGAATTCCACAGCGACACCCTCGGCCTGATCGGCGCCGGCCTGCTGGTGGGCCTCGGCACCCGCTATGGCAGCGGTTGCACCAGCGGCCATGGGGTCTGCGGGATCTCCCGGCTGGCGCCACGCTCGATCATCGCCACCCTGTGCTTCATGGCCACCGGCTTCGCCACCGTGTGGGTCACCCGTCACCTGCTGGGGCTACTGCCATGAAGCGCCTCAGCGCCTTTGCCGCGGGCCTGGTGTTCGGCCTCGGCCTGCTGCTGGCCGGCATGGCCAACCCGGCCAAGGTCCTGGGTTTTCTCGACCTCGCCGGCCAGTGGGACCCGTCCCTGGCCCTGGTGATGCTCGGCGCCATCGCCAGCGCCTGGTGGCCCATGCGCTGGGCCCGGCAACGCTCGCACTCCCTGCTGGGCGCACCGATGCAACGGCCAGGCAAACGCCCCCTCGACCGCCGCCTGATCGGCGGCAGCCTGGTGTTCGGCATCGGCTGGGGCATCGCCGGCATCTGCCCCGGCCCGGCGCTGGTACTGCTGCCCAGCGGACATTGGCAGGCCTGGGTGTTCGTGCTGGCGATGCTATTGGGGATGCGACTGTTCAGTTACCTGGAAGGCTGGCGCCGGGCCTGAGGGCACCCCAAGCGGCGCCCATGGCTGCCAGCAGTTCCCAGGGAAGTTCTCTCCGCTGCCAGCGCACAAACGCAGCAGCCACCATGACCTGGCGCCCGTTACCCACAAGGAGTCCGCCATGGCCACCCTCCCCGCCCTGGAACAAAGCTTCCACCGCTGCCTCTGGCGCAAGATCAGCCGCTACGCCCTGCATGTCGGCCGCATCCTGATCACCAAGGCCCTGTGGCTGTACTACGCCGCCCAACGCCCGCAAACCCCAACCTGGGCCAAGGGCACCATCTACGGGGCCTTGGGCTACTTCATCCTGCCCCTGGACCTCATCCCCGACCTGCTGCCTGGCGCCGGCTACGCCGACGACCTCGGTGTGCTGAGCCTGTCGATCGCGGCGGTGGCCGCGCATATCAATCAGGAGGTCAAGCAGCAAGCGGCCGGACGGTTGGTGGAGTGGTTTGGGGAGTTGGGGGATTGAGCTGGCGCTGCGGGGTGGAGCGCACCGCACCTGCGCCAAGGCGAGCCAGCATCGGATGCATGGCAAGCTCAGCAACTCAGCCCGCCCCTACCGCAAATCAGGATCCGTCCTACAGCGGCGCCGTTGTTCCTGGTGCGCGGCATCCCTATAGTTTTTGGCGTCGCCGGCCTGGCCGGTGATGGGGTTTCGCAGCCTCAGCGGAAAAGTCGAACTACACCGTCAATGACAACTCAGGCACACTCGCCTGCGTTTCGCTTTATGGCGGCTGTGCGTGGGAGGCCTTCGGGCCTGCCGGGTTTACTCTTTTCCTCGGTCTGCGAACCCGCGTACAGCTGCCACCCCATTGATTCGCAGCAGTAGGTGGCAACTTTTCTATTTTTTTGAAAAGGACGACACCATGAATCCCCAGGATCACTCTGAACGCTTTATTCCCCTGACCCCGATCGCCAGCGATGGACCAGTGCTGTTTGTCGACAGCCACGCCCCGCTAGAGGATCTGCATGCATGCGCCAGCGAGCGGTTGCTCACTACGCTGGATTATCTGAATTTGATGGCCTGCGCTGGACTGCGCGACTCCAGCGACAAGGACATTGGCACCGTGACCAATACCGCCCGATTGTTGCTGCAAGATGTGCGGGATGTGTTGGCGGTGATTGAGACGCGGGCTTTTAGCGTGTGATTTACTAACTAAAGAAGCCGGTTCGTCGCCGGCTTCTTTAGCGATCAGAACAATTCAGGATATCTCTGGAATATCAGTAGCTGCTTCCGAGAAACTAAACTCCTTGACCTGTAACCAACACTCGAGCTTCTTGGCCCATTCGGAAATCATCCTCCCACCCGCACCACGGTGAAGCGCTTCATTTACTTCATGGGCCCAAGTAGCCAACTGTCTTTGTAGTTCAGGTGAAATCGCCTGAGCCTGCCAAATTTGGTGAAAGTTGAAATTATGTCCGAGTTTAAGTGCAAGAACCGAGACTGTGTACACAGTGATATTGCCTTGGAATGCTGGGAACAGAGGCCTGATCACCTTCTGAGCAGATTTGAACAAAATGGCCTTTGCAATCATATCCTTGAACTGGCGTTGATCCGGAATCACGTCCACTCCAGCATTTTCCCGCTCTCCCAGCTCATCCATGAAGGCCTGAAAGTTTTTCTGACTGCCCAGCCCTACAATGTGAGGCTTCTGCTCCCAAGTGAACAAAAACTTTGCCAGATCCGGTTTGGTGACCTTGCGGTAGGGGGGAATTGCTACCTGCAGTTTTTTCTTTTGAACAACCGTTGTCGCCTCTTTTTCGAGCATCACTTTGTAACTGCCAGCCGAGCGCTCATAGAACCAGCGTCCTACACCATCCGGGCAATATGTGCGCATGGATAGCTTTTCCAGCTCTCGGTGAAACGGCTTGTTTGCTGAAAGATCTGATTGCTTTACAACGTTCTGGCTATTGGCATAGCGAGAGATATTCGAGATCAATTCCTCGTCATCACCCTGGCCATTCCGGAGCACGATAATCTTCGCAGGAACTCGGACACTGCCGAGATCTATGTCGGGACTTTTTTTCTTGGCGAAGTAGATGGAGGCTGTAGTCTGTCCCCCATTGACGATTTGCATTCCCTGAAGCCATAGAATGCCAGTCGATCCGTCTGATGTACGATCCAGCTTGGCAGCATCGGCTACAACAACAATGCCATTGTTATAGGCCATGAATCGATCTGGGTTATTCCGCAAACTGTCACGGATTCCCTTGTTTACTCCTCTGCTACCAACCCCCAAGAAGGAACGTACGTTTGCTTCAAGAATGCGCGGCCCGTATTTCTCGTAGAGAAAGCGCAGAGCCTCGCCAGGAATTGCCGTCAGGGCATAGTCGTATTCATCATTGCCCGCCCCGGGGACCCATACACTCGGCAATGCAGTACCACAGAGATCCTGAAAGTTGACCACCAGTTCATCCCGCGGCCGCCCCTGCTGCCAATGGTTGAACAAACGCTGAATATCCATGACCTCAAGGCGAATCTGTTTGCCCTCGATATCTTGGGGGGCATAGTTCCTTGTCCTAACCTGACCATCGGTAATTACGAAAATCCGGATGCTATCCAGAGTTTTGAATATACGCTCAACTTCCGTGACAAGCGGATAAGCCTCGTTCGTTTCATCAAGCTCCTTTGAAAGCTTTCCCGTGGCGCAGAACTTGAGAAAATGCAGCCCTTGTTTGGCCGCTCTACCGATTTCAGGGTCCGGAATATCTTCAATGTCTTCAAGTCCCTTGTAGAGACTCACGAACAAATCCAGTCGGTCAGGATTTCCCTGTTCGTCGGTTGTATCCGAGACCGAGTAGCCACTGATTTTGACCTTGTAAGATCCGACCTTGGCACCGTAATGACAGACTGTTGGCTCAAAGGTTATTCCTTCGTCAGCCATATGAGTCATCACATGTTCAGTAAATACAGCCTCTGCTGGCACAGGGAGTTCCCCCGGAGCAACATCCTTCACAATTTCTTCTCGGACCGATGCTTGGGTGTCCCGCAAAAAATCCACAAGTTCCATCAAATGACTCCAAGTTGCTCAAGCACATCCGCCAGCGGATGGTTATCAGCCGGTATCAATGCCAAATCGAGCTCGTACTGCGCTCGACGAATGGCTGTCGAGACGCTGAAAGGCGTCAGCCTCGGGAACTCCGCATCAACGAGATGCATCCTTATTTCGCTCAACGAAAAACGACGACTGTAGTTCTCTGCATGCATATCCAGATACCCAGCCTGGTGAAGTGCCTGTTCGAAAAGCCTGGCCGCTGCGGGATCAGGCTCCAGCAGGCAGCGCAGATCTGTCACAGACTCGGGAAGTGACATTCCCGAATCCGCTGATCCGAAGCGAAGTGCGGCAAGGAAGAGTGGCGGACACTGGGACTCGTCAAGTTGGTCCAAGGAGGCAATTCTCACCGGGAAGCCGTCCGTTGCCATTGTGGACTTGACCTCTATCGCCCCCATGCCAATTTGAAAGTCATGAAGCCCGTCGAGCGGCCCTTTCCACCCCTGCACTGCCGAGAAAAGCAACACGCCTTCATCAATCAGATGCCGCAGTAAACAGAGCTCGCCCACAAGCCCCAGCTCGGCCTCAGGCCCCAGCCCCTCTCGTCCTTTTCGCATGAATTCCTGCCACCCGCGCACTCTTCCAAGCAGTCGCTGATACACAAGTTCTTCGGTACAGCCATTGCCGGAATCAAGCAGTCCGCATAAATCGGAGACTACGGCTGCAAACAGCTCCAGGCTACCCTCAGGCTGACGAATGATTGCAAGCCAGTGGTGATCACCTGCGGCCTCACCCAACCCGACACTTTCAATGCGAAATCCCTGCCCCTGAGGCAACTGCGAGGTAGGCGCCGTTCTGCAGTTTGCAAAACCGACCAGAACCGCCTCTTCATTTCCCGGCGCATGCCTGGCTGCCTTAACTCTGATTGTTGCTTTCTGAAAGAGATCAATCGACCGCCATCCTGGGACCGACGCGTTTCCGGGGAGGGCCCGCCAGATACCAAGCAACTCGGAACTACTCACTGCCGCCATTATTGTTGCTGCTCCCACATAAGATTAGTGACGACATAGGGCACCGATTTTCCCGCATTGCTGGAAGGAAAGCTGATTGCAAATGCAACTACAGGTACATCAACTCCCGAGACTTTAGATTCCTTTGGGTCAAGAAGGTACATAAGCAGAAGCCCTCTTTCGGGATGCGGCGCTACTTTTCCACGTCCCTGACCACGAACACGCCTAATGCAAGGTCCACTTGGTATCTCGGGCATTTCCTTGCTTCTGGACTTCCAGTCTGTACAAGTCCACTCAAGTGCGGCATTCCACGATAATTCATCAAAGTCCAAAGCTTCATCAGGAGGAGATAACAGGCGGCCAATGGAGTATTTGCTTTCATCTCCCTGAGACTTATTCATCCGTTTCATTCGCTTCACCGGAAACCCCGCAACATCCTCTGGATCAGCAATACCACCACCAATTACTGCGACAGTCCAAGAGGTAAGCTCGCCCGACCGACTCATCTCCTCGATGAAATTCGCAAGCAGATCACTTCTCACTTTTCGGGAATCCGGGTGTGTCTGGTACGCCCTCAGAAAGTCAATGACGGGCTGTGCCTCGACACCACTCCAGCTCACACCGCTCCATTTATCACTCCGACCGTTTCGGCTCTGCGGAGGAATCGGTGATCCCTTGCCCATGGCGCATACAAGAGAGTTGAAAGCCGCAATATTCTGTCTGAGCAGATTGGAGTCCCTGAAGAAGCTGACCGTCTCGACAATATCTCCACTGAAAGACAGATGCAGGGTTTTGGCGGTCCTCATTTTCAGGGGTGAAGTCACCATCAATACAGGGTGAGAGACAACCTTGAGACCGTACTGACGTGGGGTCAGCCCGCTTTCCATCATGAAGTCAAATTCTGCTCTCAGCTCTTCCGCTGCGTCGGCAATGTGCTCGAACCATTCAACCAGATCCGTCGTGGTGTAGAGACGACACAAGTCCAGATAACCCGGGCGGTAGCCAAACCAACGCCCCATTTGCATCAGCGTGTCGTACATTTTGGAAGCCCGAAGAAAATAGCTGACACACAAACCTTCAAGCGTAAGACCTCGGGCCAGCTTGTCTCCTCCAATTGCAATGACCTTCAATCCCGTGGCGCTGTCGACATAGTCCAGCGCATCCTTTGCAGTACCATTGATCATGCGCACATCGATCTGTTCCAGCAGATCCGGTAACGCTCGCTCTATCTCGAGCCAATTGTCGGCTTTGCGCTGATAGTCCTTTCCCATCTGCGTTTCAATTTCGTGGCTTGTCGCCAGGATGTCTCTGTCCCACAGACTACGCATTTCGGCCAACACACCCTCATGGTCGATGCGCCTTCTGAGCCGCTGCTTCAGCTGCATAACGTAATTGCGAACCTGCCCGTGTACATGCTGCTGAACCAGGTTGAATCGCGTGACGTGTACTAGCATCGAGCTGTGTTCGGCGCCCTGCCCCCGCAACTGGCGAATGGTACATGCCAGTACGAATGCCTGTATTGCCTCGACCAGCGAAGGAGGCATGACATCAGAAGGCACGTAATTGCTTTTATGGCCGGCAGGCATCCAGCCGCCCTTTCCGTCAGAGGAACAGTGGTCTGTGACTGGACGAACCAGATCAAGAGTGCCGATGCGCCCATTCTCTCCCGCCAGTCCGAACACCCTGGACGGACCGATGTAACTGGACGGCGCGGACAAATTGGTTATGAATGCTGCCGGGAACAGATCGGGCCCTTCCTTTGCCGTCTCTCCCTGCTCGTGGATATAGATGTTTGCAAACGGTGTGGCCGTATAACCGACATAGGCCTTTCTCGAGAAGGAATGCAGTATCTGGCGAATCAGCCTGTTGATTGCCGTGGGCTCATGTTCGAGATCCGGCTGGCCGTTTTCGTCCATTACCTTCTCACCGGTATCCACAGAGGCATGATCTGCCTCGTCATCAACGATCAGCAGAGGGAGATGGGTTACCAGTGGGCGGCCGGTTTCCGGGTCCGTCGTTTCTGCGACATGCTTGTGAATCCATTTCAGCAAACGCTGCAGAACTGTCTTGTTCTTCTTGACGACGAACAGCCACGGTTTCTGCTCGGGCGAGACACCTAGATTCTTCACGAACTTGGTGTTGAAGTCTCCAGTCTCTGTCCTGTTGGTAACGTACTGGGGACGCAATGCAGGAGAGGGATCAATTTTTCCAACTCCGATGGCCACGTTTCCCTCTCCCTCTATGGGACTGGTTTCATAGCCGAGAAACCCCTCATCCAGTCGCATCTGAGTCTGGGAGCGCAGGTTGTTGTGAAGCCCTGCCAGCACAATGATGATTTTGTATCCAGCGTCTGCCGCCTTACAGATAAGCCCCGTATAGTTTCCGGTCTTGCCCGACTGCACGTGGCCGACCACCATGCCACGACGATCCCAGGGACCTTCACGCCTAGGGTCCTCCAGCATGGAAAGAACATTGTCGGTGGTTTCATCGAGTGCCTCCACAGCACTCCATGGCAACTTCTTTTCCTGCCACTCTCTATAGCGGCGCCAGTAACGCCACTCCTTCTTGACCTCGCTGGTCAACCAGGGCACATGCCCGGCCATGTCGACAAGAGAGGACTCCTTTCCGACCCAGATACTGAACCGCCTGATAAGTTCGTCAGTGACGGCCTCACGATCCAACCCTTCAGCCTTGTTCGGCATGATCCTTAGCACCATGTCGATCTTTTGCGAAATAAGTGCAGGTGTAATTGCCGACTTGCCCTGCTCGTCCGCAATCATCTCTTGGACAAACTTGACCATGCTCCATTTGTTGTCTTCAGACATCCGTCGCAGCTCCTTAAAAATTGTCGGGCAGGGCATCTACCAATGAAGGGAAAGCATGGAAAGGCTCCGTTGTCCGAAGTTGCTCTCTGGCAGAAGAAGGCGAATATCCCTTTTTCTCGATCATGCTACGGTACATGACCATCAAAACCTCATTGACCTCACTGGACGGGGTCTTCTCAAAGCCTGTGCAGGGCGTATCCCTGTTTTCCGCCGTATCGATCCATATCCTCTGAACAGGGACTGTCTCCTCGATGATCCGCAGCATCGCTCTGATCTGCGGAAGCAGCCCCCCCGCATCATCTAGGACGTCTCTTATCGCGGGATGATCGCTGTCTATCCGGTACCGTATTCCACTCGCGAGGCGCTCGATCTTCCAGGCCTCGGCAACCTGTTTATTACCAAGCAACGTGGGCCTGCCTCTGTGAGCGAAGGCTCGGCGTGCCCGTCCACGGGTCGCTTCGGCAAGACGGGTCAGCCAGTCGCGTAGGTAAACCGGAGGTCTGGCAGTAGATTTACGGATATCGATCTTCCAGTCGGCATCGGCAGAATTGGGTATGTCCAGACGAATTCTTGCCAATCTGTGAGCTTCATCCTTTGTCCAGGATCTGCCGGCTCCCAGGCCTAGCCAACTGCCTGCAACCAGAAGGCGTTCGTTTCGATAAACATAAAACCCTTGCTGAGCCGTCCAGCCTTCAGGACCGCCCAATACTTCAAAATCCTCGCCAGAGAGCATGTCCTTGTGTGGTAGAACATGACACTCAGCCTCGATCCCCTTTAGGGTCGGGTGCCTGAATATGGGAGGATTGTAGGGTTTTCCCGGATGGTCCGTCATGAAGGGATCCCATGGTTTTACTGGTTGGCCATTGAGCAGAATTCTGAGGCGTGGTCGACTCCCTTCCAGATACCTGTGAAACACCATTCCAAGATGCTGCTCGACCTTGTCGGCCAGGTTCAGAAAGTCCTGAACGGTGCTTCCCGGAGTAATAATCCGGTCCAGTTCCTCCCAAAGGACCAAGGTCCCGCAGCCAGCTTCGGAAAGTGGCTCGGCAAACCCTTCAGAACCGGGGTGGGACCCCTCCAGCAAGTGCCAGCCACCATCGGAACTGTTCGCCAGATAGTCGAGATCCCAACGCAGAGACTGCATCCCATCCACACCAATAGTTGCCACGGTAAGTCTGCGACATTGTGAAAATGATGCAGTCTTGAGGCCCAGCCCGAAACGACCAAGGTCGGATGTTGATCGCTCTTCCAGCGGGTTGCGCTCTCCCAGCCTCATGGCAAGATCAAGCTCGGCTGCGGACATTCCGGCACCGTTATCAAGGCAGGTAATTCGACTATCTGTCTGGGCCCAGACGAATTCAACTCTGACCTCTGAAGCCCCTGCAGCAATGCTGTTATCAATGATGTCAGCCAGTGCCGTCTGCGTATTGTAGCCCAGCCCTCGCAATGCCTCGACCATTGCACTGGCCTTGGGCGGAGCATTTCGGCTCTTGAATGTGGGTGACAAAATAACGCTCCCTGTCATACCTGCAATGGTGGATTTGACCCTACTTCGCGTTTTTTCCACGCCTAACGATCCGGGCAACAACATCTGCAATTTGTCGAGCTAAAAGCGGCGGAACCGCATTACCAACTTGATGGAACTGTTGTGTTCTATTTCCGAGAAAGAAGTAGTTATCGGGGAAAGTCTGCAGTCGTGCAGCCTCGCGAACAGTCAGACTTCGGCATTGCTTCGGATCGTAATGAATAAAGTAGTGACCGTCCTTCGCGATGTGGCTGGTTATTGTGGTAGAGGGAATACCTGCTCTCTGGACACGAAAACGGTCACTGAACTTGCCCGTCGTCCAGTTCTTGTGATCAGGCGCCAGCCCGGGAAGGTTGAAATCTTGGTGCCCCTTGGGCGAATCCTTGTAAATCTCGGCAAAAGCGGCAGCGTAAACATACCTGCGCAGATCGGAGCTCATATGCCCCCTAGCCTCGTGGTTGAGCCAATACTTCAGTCTCGGGTCCTGCAGCCAGCCATCAAGAGGAGTTCCCGTTACTCCACTCCAGGCGTTCTTTTTCAGTACCCGCAGCCCCCCGGGGCTCATGTCGCGGCTGTCATAACTGCTGGCAAGAATGCCGAGTCTGGTTGCCAGCACAAGCCTTTCAGGTGTCTCACTTACCAGCTGAAGGCATTCATGATTCAGTTCCTTCAGGTGCTGACGCACAATCTCCGCCCAGGCATCAGGAGAGTCTTTCAGCCGAGTAAGGCTACTGCGCAATGGCGGCAGACTACCGATTATCTGATCTATTGTCGGTCCAGAGACAGGGGATAGCTTATGATCGCCCAGTGCATCCAGATACTCCTCGGAAACACCGAGAAGTATCACTCGATGCCTAGCTTGGGGGACACCGTACTCCTCTGCACAAATAATGTAGTTGCTTGGTTTGATGCTGTCAGAATCTGCTCCGCTTTCGTAAATATCATCGGCAACAAGAGAACAGATTCTGTACTTCGGGCCATTGCCACTTTCCCCAAACGCCGCATCCGGGTCAGCAAGATCCCGCAAAATCTGGGGAAACATCTGCTCGCCAGCGACCTGTGAGGAAAGAATGCCCTTCACGTTTTCCATCACGAAAACTGCAGGCCTCTTTTTCTGAATAATTCTCAGATACTCGCGATAAAGAAAATGTCGATGATCATTTTCTGCACGATAATCCAACTTCCCGCGGTTTCTTGCTCGGCCTACGATTGAGTAGGCTTGGCATGGAGGCCCGCCAATAAGAACCCATGGCCTTGTCTCATCGAGACGGCTTGCCAGAATTTTGTCGAGCCTGGTGTTCCCCTCTTCGGTACCCAGCTCCAACAGCTGTGCTTCATTGTCCGCATGCCTCCATGCTTCCAGACTCCTGGGCGTATGGGGCTCAGGCACATCAGCAGTTTCACAAAAGTTGTAGTAGTCCTCGAGGGCTTCGGGCTGTTTATTCTTCAGCAGTCGATAGAAGGCCCGGAGCCGAAGGGTGGAATGCGCAGAAACCTCCATTTCGGCGGAGACCTTTATCTCAAAGGTTTCACCATTAATGTCCGAATGAGAGGAAAATCCCTCCCCAAGACCACCAGGGCCGGCAAAAAGATCCACAACTTGAATGGGATAGCTACGACTCATGAAACCACGCTGTTTTGAGAAAATACGAAATGGATATCGTTGACCAAGCCACAAGATCCCGCATGATGGCAGGCATCAAGGGGAAAGACACCAGACCGGAGCTGGTTGTCAGACGCTTTCTGCATGCACATGGCTACCGCTTCCGGCTTCATCGAAGAGACCTGCCGGGAAAACCAGACATCATACTGCCTCGACTGAAAGTCTGTATTTTTGTGCACGGATGTTTTTGGCATCGCCATGCCGGCTGCAGGTACGCCGTATTGCCCAAAACACGTGTTGATTTCTGGATAGAAAAACTGGAATCCAACGTGGATAGAGATCGCAAGGTACTGCAGGAGCTGGATAGAGCCGGATGGCGGGTTTTCACCGTATGGGAATGCGAGCTCAAAACTCCCGAGGTAGCATTACCAGCACTACTTAAATGTTTGAGGGAGCTTGATTCACCAAAATTGGTGAATAACCCACTCACGAAGCCTTATCCAAGATGAGCAAAATATCTGAAACCCACGGATGGCACTCCCATCCACCAGATCCGGATTTTTTCAGATAGTGGTTCAGAGAGCCCGATAGAAGCTTATTGATATCCACCACGTGGTACCCCAGCACCAACTCCGCGTGAGCAGCTCTATCTCCCGGATTGTCTGCAAAGTATCTCAGGACATCTTGAGCTACTGTGCTGAGCTTGGCAGTGCGCTCCACAAGAGCACTCTCTTCAGGCGTTCTTACACTTGCAAGTGGAGGAAAGATTGGATTTTCAGTCCACAGAGCGTCGTTAAAAGGTTGGGTAAGATCAGGAATTACTGCACCCTTTTCCTCAGAAGCATAAGATCCGATAGCTCCCTGAATTCGGCTTGCAGCGATCCTCAGTGCCATATCGTCTATTTCTGGAGTTTGCGTCTCATCTGAGGCAGCCCAGTCCCAATCCTCCAGGCTTTCGTCTTCAATAGTTAACCTGATTTCTATTTCCGACTCCAAACCATCAACTGTGTTAGCGCAGAGGGCGATCGCATTTGATACCTCATTAGTAGGTAGTTGAGTCTGCAACAGGCTACTTAATCTTTCCGAGTCGTGTTTCTCGCATAGGAAACACACTAATAGCTCGCGGGCTTCCTGTTCGAGCTCCATGGATGTCAATGAAGATATTGCACGCACAATACTGTCTGGGAGGTTATCTCCAAACTGCGTACAAAGAAGTGAGAAGCACTCTTCTCTTAGAATCGGAAGTGAGACTGGCAATAGACGCGTGACAAGCACTCTCCATTCGGCAGCATCGAGTCGCCTATCAATATCTGCCGTGCCGCTTTCTTTTTCAATATAGATACAGCCACCTTCTACCGGCCAAAGCTGTTCTCTGTAGATGACAACAGACCGATCTCTATCCTTTCTGAAAGAGTGTGTAATGCGGTCAATTTCACGTCCACCACATATTACTCTTATCGTCTCTTCCATATCTTTTTCGCCTAGTCGAACGGCTAGCAATGCTCGACAACGCATGATGGCCACATGCCCTATCATGCCTAGAAAAGCCGCTACCTCCAAGAAGAGTTGAGTCGTACCGGATTTTCGCCCTACCCCTCTGACAGCTCATTGCCTCCTCAAGCAGACCACTGCTTCACCCGACCTCACAAAATTGGGTCATCTAGTTATTGGCCATCCACATCCCCCCTTCTGCAGTCAGTCGATACTTCTGTACCGGACTGCGTGGCGAATCTGGATCCGTCATTTCAACCAGTCCAGCGGCTAATGCCGGGTTCAGGTAGTTGTTACGGAAGGTGGGGCGATGTGCCAATTGCAACTGCTGCATCAGCTCCCCCGCTTTGAGGGCAACACCGCCATTCAGCACCTGAAGCAGTCGAGCTACTTGGTCGCTTACTTGATCGGTTACTTGGTCGCTTTGGCTGCTATCAAGCAGCGCCTGCTGCAACGCTTGCAACATGAATTCGACAAAAGGCGTGGCCTCGGTTTGTTGGTCCGCGGCACTCAGGGCAGCGTAATAAGCATCCTGTTGCTCGCGAATCACCGTCTCCACCGGCAGCCAGGCCAAAACGGGACGCCATCGACTCAATATCAACGTTTGCCACAAGCGCCCCATCCGCCCGTTACCGTCGGCGAACGGATGGATAAATTCGAATTCGTAGTGAAATACACAGCTGGCAAGCAGTGGGTGCAGGTCAGTGCTGGACAACCAACGGAGCAAGTCGTCCACCAGCGTGGGCACACGACTCGGCGGCGGGGCCATATGCACCAGCCTCTCCTCTCGGTAGATGCCTACTCCGGCACGACGCAACCGCCCGGCATCGTCGATAAGCCCGTGCATCAGTAGGCCATGAGCCTCCAGCAAGTGTGCCCGTGAGTCTGGCTGCCAGCCGGACATGGCCTCATAGGCGGTAAAGGCATTGCGCACCTCCTGGATCTCACGGGGCAGGCCTAGCACCCGTCGGCCATCCAGCACAGCCGTGACCTGCTCGATAGTCAGCGTGTTGTTCTCGATGGCCAGCGAAGCCTGGATGGTGCGAATACGATTACCCCGTCGCAGTTGTGGCGTCAGGGTCGACTCATGCCGCGCCGACAGTCGCCCGACCAGCTCGCTGATCTCGGCGACCAAGGCGAGCATGGTTGGGGTTAGGGTCAACGGCGGCCGGTAGCGGCTCATGGGGTTGTCCGTTGTGTTGTGAGTGGCTTGCGCCGGTGCGAGCACAAACCTCCCACGTTCTGGCCGTCGGTGAGAGTGCTGGCGGCCTCTTGGCCCGTCATGGACTGATTCCTACTGTCGATGCAGATGAATTGCGCAATGGAAAATGAAAAACCGATCACGAAGATACGGCCTAGGATGGGCTGCATGATACCGGGCTCGTGGCTTTTCGAGCCATTTTCAATGCCTATCTCTTTAACTCTCTAACTCCTCCATCATTTCTCGCGCAGCTTCGAGGTATTCCGTTAGCGGCGCCTCCACTAAAGCAACATGCATGGGAGCAAAATAATTCAACTCCCCGCTGTAAGCATTTTCTAAGCGTATTGTGGACGGGGTTGCACAATCAGCCTCAATAGCAAGCTGATAGGCATCGGACCGATCTGCTTTGAAGCTAATTAGAGATCCGTTGTTCAGATAAACTTTTGTATGCTCAAGAAGTTCATAAGCAGCTTTCTCATCGAGCTCATGCTCCTCAACAAGATCACCAATAATCTTTTTCATAGCCAGAGAGTTTTTGGACTCGAACTCCTCCTCGTCCCAAAAATACTCACCTATTCCACGGTAAATTTCTGCCCCCCAACCCTGATAGCTATCGAGGGAAAGCACCCAGTCACCATCATCAGGCTGATCAGCAGCATCATCCAAAAACCGAATCCTCTGCATCAGATCAGGATTTACTATCAAAATTTTATTGTTAAGCGTGCTAAGCAGTAGCCAACCTGAAGAGGAATGCCGCTCCGACAGTAAACGACTAACCCTTCCACACTCGCTTTCGGTAATCGGATACCACTGGCTTTTTGCCTTCCCGGGAAGAAGAAGCCCGATATGCCCCCAAAATCCGTCAATATTTTCGTCCTGAGGGTTCCAATGCTGTGAGGGTATCTTGGCCCGCCCGACTGAATACTCCAGCAAGTCGTCCACGCTCGTCCCCATTAGCGTTGCGATGTCCCTCAACATAGCGAAATTTGGCTCAGCATCCCCTCGCTCCCATCGAGCAACTGTCTGCTGCGAGACATTTAGATGATCCGCTAATACCGCCTGAGTTAGGCCTAAGGCCTTACGCAACTCTTTCAATCGCTCCATCACTCGCCCTCAAAAACACTTAAAATGTGTTTTTACTCTGAAAACGAGTAAACATCAATATATCTATCGACAGATACATGCTCATACGTGATACGAGGCCGGAACGCTGACGTAAACATCTCGATAGGCTCACGAGATGCGAACGGGTTCTCTTAGGTATGAAGGGTCTTGAGACACTCTTGGTGACGGGCTTAAAAAGCTGCGTTTATCCAGTCAATCCACGGTCATCGTTAACGAGCATCGCGAGCAATCAAGCGTCCACCGGCTGCTCCTACAATAGGATCAGTGGCCTTGGTTTGTTGGCCCGCAGCCCCAGGGCTGCGCAATGTGAGCCTCACACCAACACCCCACTCCCCAACCCCACCAACTTATCCGGATTGCGCATGATAAAGACGCGGTTCACCCTTCCCTCCGCGTCATACCCAAAACTCACCACCGCCACCACCTCCCCCTCCCCGCGCAACACCACCCC